>JAJNBO010000440.1 GCA_021156245.1 Ramlibacter sp.
CGCCCGGTATTGCGCATGTTGGCGCCCAGCGCCAGCGTCTTGCCCCCCGCGCCCGCGCAGAAGTCCACCACCATCTGCCCGCGCCGCGCATCGGTGAGCAGCGCCAGCAACTGGGAGCCCTCGTCCTGCACTTCCACCGCACCGCGGGCGAATGCGTCCAGCTTGGCGAGCGCCGGCTTGCCTTCGACGCGCAAGCCCCAGGGCGAATACGGCGTCGGCTGGGCGGCGATGCCGGCGAGCTTCAGCTCCTGCAGCACGTCCTCTCGCTTGTCGGTCAGCGCGTTCACGCGCAGGTCCAGCGGCGCCGGCTCGTTCAGGCTTTCGACCAGCGGCCAGAAGTCGTCGCCCACCTGCTCCTTGAGCGCGGTGGCCAGCCACTCCGGCAGGTTGTGGCGGTGCCGCTCCGACAAGGTCGACGCGTCGACGGCATCGCAGGCGTCGAGCCAGGCTTTCTCCTGCTCGTTCAGCGCGCTCTTGAGGAAGTCACGCGGAGCCGCAAAACCCAGGATGGCGAGCCGGCGCTCCCGCGGACCGCTGCCCGAACCGGCAAGGTGTTCGTACAGCAGCTTGCGGCGCACCACCGCATACACCGTGTCGGTCAGCGTGGCGCGCTCGCGCGGGCCGAGCGAGCGGTGCTCGCGGAAGAAGCGCGCCACCGTGGCGTCGGCGGGGTGGTCGAATTTCAGGACCTGCGCGACCAGCTCGGCGCACGCGTCCAGCAAGGCTTTCGGATGCATGGCTCAGAGCTTGGGCAGCAGTTCGGCGATGGCGCGCGGATAGATCACGTGCTCTTGCGTCAGCACCCGCGCGGCCAGCGTGTCGGGCGTGTCGTCCGGCAGGACCGGCACCGCGGCTTGCGCCAGGATCGGCCCGAGATCGAGTTCGGCGGTGACCTGGTGCACGGTGGCGCCGGCGACGCGGCAGCCCGACTGCAGCGCGCGCTGGTGCGTGTGCAGGCCGGGGAACGCGGGCAGCAACGAGGGATGGATGTTGAGCATGCGGCCCTGGTAGCGCGCGACGAAGCCGGCGGTGAGGATGCGCATGAAGCCGGCCAGCACCAGCAGGGCCGGCTGGTGGCGGTCGATCGCGGCGGCGAGTGCGTCGTCGAAGGCCTCCCGGCTGGGGAAGGCCTTGTGGTCCACCACTTCGGCGGCGATGCCCTGCTCGCGCGCGAAAACCAGGCCGCCGGCGTCCGCCCGGTTGCTGATCACCGCGGCAACCTCCGCGCCGTAGAGCTTGCGCCAGTCGTCGCGCTGCGCCGCGCGTACGATCGCCGCCATGTTGGAGCCCCCGCCGGAGATCAGAATCACGATGTTCTTCATGTCGACCGCGATTATCCCAGCATGATTTCTCCCCTCACCCTTGCCGAAGCCCGCGTGCTGGGCACCCTGATGGAGAAGGCGCGCACCGTGCCGGACAGCTACCCCATGACGCTGAACGCGCTGGTGGCCGGCTGCAACCAGAAGAGCAGCCGCGACCCCATCACCAACCTGACCGAGTCCCAGGTGCAGGAAGCCCTGGACGGGCTGAAGCACCGCTCCCTGGCGTTCACTGCGCGGGGCAGCCGCGTCGACCGCTGGGAGCACAACTTCCAGCGGGCCATGGTGGTCCCCGAACAGTCGGCCGTGCTGCTCGGACTGCTGATGCTGCGCGGGCCGCAGACGGCCGGCGAGCTGCGCATCCACAGCGAGCGCTGGTATCGCTTTGCCGACATCTCCTCCGTGGAGGGCTTCCTGGAGGAGATGCGGGACCGCTCCGAGGAAAAGGGCGGACCGCTGGTCGTGCAGCTGCCGCGCGGCAGCGGCGCTCGGGAGACCCGGTGGGCGCACCTGCTCTGCGGGCCGGTGGACGTGGCGGCCGAGGCCGAACCCGCTGCCACCGCGTCACCCCAGACGCCGATGGGCCTGGCTGCCCGCGTGGCCACGCTCGAAGAGGAGGTGGCCTCCCTGCGGGCGACGCTGGACGACCTGCGCTCCCAGCTCGGTTTTGTCGCAACCCGGACAAGCTGAAGCGAACGACCGTGCTTAAATCCTTTCCCAGTCCGTCATCCCCGCGAAGGCGGGGACCCAGGGCGCCCGCATCCCGGGTGCATGGAAGCCCTGGATTCCCGCCCTCGCGGGAATGACGAATACCTTTTCGGAGACACGTCATGGATCTAGCCTTCACCCCTGAAGAACAGAAATTCCGCGAGGAGGTCCGCGCCTGGGTGCGCGAGAACCTGCCGCAGGACATCGCCCACAAGGTGCACAACGCCCTGCACCTGACGCGGGACGACATGCAGCGCTGGGCCAAGATCCTCGGCAAGAAGGGCTGGCTGGGCTACGGCTGGCCCAAGCAGTTCGGCGGCCCGGGCTGGACGGCGGTGCAGAAGCACCTGTTCGAGGAAGAGACCGCGCTGGCCGGCGCGCCGCGCATCGTGCCCTTCGGCCCGGTGATGGTGGCCCCGGTGATCATGGCCTTCGGCTCGCCCGAGCAGCAGCAGCGCTTTCTGCCCGGCATCGCCAGCGGCGAAGTCTGGTGGAGCCAGGGCTACAGCGAGCCGGGCTCCGGCTCCGACCTCGCGTCGCTCAAGACGCGCGCCGAGCGCAAGGGCGACAAGTACATCGTCAACGGCCAGAAGACCTGGACCACGCTGGCCCAGTACGGCGAGTGGATCTTCTGCCTGGTGCGCACATCCACCGAAGGCAAGCCGCAGACCGGCATCTCCTTCCTGCTGATCGACATGAAGTCGCCCGGCGTCACCGTGCGCCCGATCATCATGCTGGACGGCGGCCACGAGGTGAACGAGGTGTTCTTCGACAACGTCGAAGTGCCGGCCGGGAACCTGATCGGCGAAGAGAACAAGGGCTGGACCTACGCCAAGCACCTGCTGTCGCACGAGCGGACCAACATCGCCGACGTCAACCGCGCCAAGCGCGAGCTCGAGCGCCTCAAGCGCATCGCCAAGAGCGAGGGCGTGTACACGGACACGCGCTTTCGCGACGAGATCGCGCGGCTGGAAGTGGACGTGGTGGCGCTGGAGATGCTGGTGCTGCGCGTGCTGTCGGCCGAGAAGTCCGGCAAGAACCCGCTGGACATCGCCGGCCTGCTCAAGATCAAGGGCAGCGAGATCCAGCAGCG
>JAJNBO010000441.1 GCA_021156245.1 Ramlibacter sp.
AAGCCTGCTGGACCGGCTGGCGACCTACATGGAGAAGACCGAGGCGATCAAGTCCAAGATCAAGTCGGCGCTGATGTACCCGATCGCGGTGGTCGTGGTGGCCTTCGTGGTGGTCTCGGTGATCATGATCTTCGTGATCCCCGCGTTCAAGGAGGTGTTCACCTCCTTCGGCGCCGACCTCCCTGCCCCGACGCTGTTCGTGATCGCCATGAGCGAGATCTTCGTGCAGTACTGGTGGCTGATCTTCGGCACGCTGTTCGGCGGCTTCTACTTCTTCATGCAGGCCTGGCGGCGCAGCGAGAAGGTCCAGCTGTTCATGGACCGCCTGATGCTCAGGCTGCCCCTGTTCGGGGACCTGGTCTACAAGTCGGTCATCGCGCGCTGGACGCGCACGCTCGCCACCATGTTCGCGGCCGGCGTGCCGCTGGTGGAGGCGCTCGACTCCGTCGGCGGCGCCTCCGGCAACTCGGTGTACGAGGCGGCCACGCAGAAGATCCAGCAGGAAGTGTCCACCGGCACCAGCCTGACCGCGGCGATGAGCAACACCAACGTCTTCCCGTCGATGGTGCTGCAGATGACCGCGATCGGCGAGGAGTCCGGCTCCATCGACCACATGCTGGGCAAGGCGGCGGACTTCTACGAGGCCGAGGTCGACGACATGGTGGCCGGCCTGTCCAGCCTGATGGAGCCGATGATCATCGTGTTCCTCGGCGGCCTGATCGGCGGCATCGTGGTGTCGATGTACCTCCCGATCTTCAAGCTCGGTTCCGTCGTCTGATGGGTGCGGGCTGGGGCATGGACGCGGCGATCGCCGGCGTCCTCGGGTTGCTGTTCGGCAGCTTCCTCAACGTCGTCATCTACCGGTTCCCAAAGATGCTCGAGCGGCAGTGGGCCGCCGAGTGCGCCGAGTTCAGCGGACAGGAGCCGATGGAGGCGGAGCCGTTCAACCTGGTGGTCCCCGCGTCTCGCTGCCGCCAGTGCGGGCACGCCATCCGGTGGTACGAAAACATCCCGGTGGTCAGCTGGCTGGCGCTGCGCGGAAAGTGCTCGCAGTGCGGCACGCGCATCGGCATCCGCTATCCCGTGGTCGAACTCGTGACGGCGGCATTCTTCGCGCTGTGCGGCGCGCGCTTCGGGCTCACCCTGCAGGCCGCCGCGTGGGCCGCCTTCGCCGCCCTGCTGATCTGCCTGTTCCTCATCGACATGGACACGCAGATCCTGCCGGACGACCTGAACTACACCCTGCTCTGGCTCGGCTTGCTGGTGTCGGCGCTCGGCTGGACCATCCCGCTGAAGTCGGCGGTCTGGGGCGCGGCGCTGGGCTACCTCGTGTTCTGGTCGATCTTCCAGGTCTTCAAGCTCGCCACCGGCAAGGAAGGCATGGGCTACGGCGACTTCAAGCTGCTGGCGGCGCTGGGCGCGTGGCTGGGCGTGGAATACCTGCTGGCCATCATCCTGCTGTCGTCCATCGTCGGCGCGGTGATCGGCATCATCCTGCTGTTGGTCGGCAAGCTGGCCAACAAGGACATCCCCATGCCCTTCGGCCCCTACCTCGCGGGCGCGGGCCTGCTGACCCTGGCGCTCAGCCCGGCCGCCGTGCCCGCGCTGCTGCCCTTCGCCTTCCCCTTCGGGGCCCGCTGACGGGAACGGGCGTGACCGCCGCGCGCATCGGCCTGACCGGGGGCATCGGCAGCGGCAAGAGCACGGTGCTCGACATGCTGCGCGACCTGGGCGCGGTGCCCGTCGATGCCGACGCGATCTCCCGCGCCACCACCGCCAGCGGCGGTGCGGCCATCGCCGCGATCGCCGCGAAATTCGGCCCCGGCTTCATCACCTCCGCCGGCGCGCTCGACCGCGACCGCATGCGCGAACACGCGTATGCGCAGCCGGACAGCCGGCGCGAGCTGGAGCAGATCATCCATCCCCTGGTGGGCGCCGAGATCCAGCGCCAGGTGGACGTGGCGCTCGCCGCCGGCGCGCGGTGCATCGTCTTCGACATCCCGCTGCTGGTGGAATCCGGCCGCTGGCGCGCCCGGCTGGACCGGGTGCTGGTGGTGGACTGCGAGCCGCAGACGCAAGTGGCGCGGGTCACGGCGCGCAGCGGCCTGGCGCCGGAGGCCGTGCAGGCGATCATCGCCGCCCAGGCCCCGCGCGCGCTGCGGCTGGCGGCAGCCGACATCGTGATCTGCAACGAGGGGTTGACGCTGGCCCAGCTGCGCAACGAAGTGGAACAGGTGGCGCATTCCTTCGGGCTATGATGGCGCCCGCGTGATCCTCTACGAATATCCTTTCAACGAACGCATCCGCACGTATCTGCGGCTGGAGCACCTCTTCCGCCGCCTTGGCGAGCTCATCCCGCGCAGCCATCCGCTGGACCACCACTACGCGCTGGCGACGATCTTCGAGGTGATGGACGTCGCGGCCCGCGCGGACCTGAAGTCCGACGTGCTGAAGGACCTGGAGCGGCAGAAGCAGCAGCTCAACGCGTACCGCGGCAATCCCGGCGTGGAGGAAGCGGTGCTGGACGAAGTGGTCGGCAAGATCGAGTCCTGCTTCAGCAGCGTCAACCACACAGCGGGCCGCGCCGGCAATTCCCTGACGGAGAACGAGTGGCTGATGAGCATCCGCAGCCGCGCGGGCATCCCGGGCGGCACCTGTGAATTCGACCTGCCCGCCTACTATGCGTGGCAGCACCATCCCGCCAGCGACCGCCAGGCCGACCTGGAGCGCTGGGCCGGCACGCTGGCACCCCTGGCCGAATCCATCCACGTGTTGCTGAAGCTGCTGCGTGACTCGGGCGCGCCCCAGAAGGTGATGGCCGCCGGCGGCCAGCTGCAGCAGAACCTGCCGCAGGGCCGCACCTTCCAGCTGCTGCGCCTGCGCATCGATCCCACCCTGGGCCTCGTGCCCGAGATCAGCGGCAACCGGCTGATCGTCTCCGTGCGCCTGATGCGCCAGGAGGCCGACCGGCTGGTGCCGAGCACGGACAACACGTCCTTCGAACTGACCCTCTGCGCCTGAGGTCCCGCATGGCCACCCGTGCCGACAAGCCCCGCATCGTGCGCTGCCCGGCCTGCGGCGGCGACAGCATCTACGCTCCCTCGAACATCTACCGGCC
>JAJNBO010000442.1 GCA_021156245.1 Ramlibacter sp.
TCGCTCCAGTTCCGCGACGACGGGGCCCGGCGTGCCCTTCGCGGCCTGCAGCACGAGCTTGAAGCTCACGTCCAGCGCCGGCTGGTTCAGCGCCTTGGCCAGCGTCGGCACGTCCGGTGCCAGTGGCGACGGTTCGCGCGAAGACACCGCCAGCGCGCTCAGCTTGCCGGCCTTCACGTGCGGCAGCACGGTAGGGGTTGCGAGGAAGCCGCAGTCGACCTCGCCGGACAGCACGGCGAGCGTGGCGGGCGCGGGGCCGCGGTACGGAACGTGTTCCATCTTCACGCCCGCGCTCTGCAGGAACATTTCGGCGGCCAGGTGGCCGGGCACGCCCGGCCCGCCCGACGCGTAGTTCATGCGCGTGGTCCTGGCGCGCGCCACCAGGTCGGGCACCGTGGTCAGGTTCTTGCCGGCGTTGCACACCAGCATCTGCGTGAACTGCGCGAGGATGGACACGTTGGCCAGCTCGGTGCGCGCGTCGAAGTTGAGCTTGGTGTAGACCAGCGGGTTGACCGTGACGACGGTGTCCGGGCTCACCACCAGCGTATACCCGTCGGCTTCACCCTTGGCCACCACGCCCGCGGCCAGGCTGTTGCCGACGCCGGGGCGGTTCTCCACGGTGACCGGCTGCTTGAGGCGCTGCGACAGGTGCTCGGCGAACAGGCGCGTCACGATGTCCGAAGGCCCGCCGGGAGGGGACCCCACCAGCATGCGGATCGGCTTGGCGGGCCAGGCCGCCTGCGCCGCGGCGGCCACGGGCAGCAGGAGCATGGCGGCCAGAGCCGCGGTGGCAAGCGTGCGTGAGGGCGTGCGGGTGTTCATCCACCCATGGTAAGCGCAGCGGCTCAGGGACGCGCCGGGCTGTCCTTGCCCAAGTCGCGGCGATGTCCGGCCCCGCCGCCATCGCCCGCATCCCCTTTGTCCAGCAGGAGCGTGACCAGGACGGCGGCGTCGGTGCGGGCGCGCAGTGCATGCTGCTGCCCCGCCGGCAGCACGATCACGTTGCCCGGCCGCAGCTTGCGCACGCCGGAGCCGGTCACCACCTCGACCTCGCCTTCGAGACAGTGGATGGTGCATTCGTTGTCGACGTGGTGCTGCGGCTGGTCCTGGTGCGCCGCCAGCACGAGGTGCAGCAGCTGGATCCGCTCGGTCTTGATCAGGCTGGTGCTCACCGTGCCCTTCAGGTTCTCGCCGAAGGGGCCGACGTTGATCACGTCCATGGGTTGCGCGTGGGGCAGCGCCATCGTCATCACCTCTCGTTGTCCGGACTTGATCTTCAGCCCGCTCCGGGGCAGGCCGTGTAGGACGGCTCCTCCGTTCAGCGGCGCGGCGCGCCAGCGTCGCCGGTGAAAGCGAAGCGGGGTTGCCGCACGCCGTCGACCACCACGTCCTCGATGAACATCGCATGCGGGCGCACCCACCAGCCGGTGTCGTTGTAGAGCGGCCGGTAGACCACCTGCGGCTCGTGCGTTTCGCTGTGCCGCGCCACGGCGACCACCTCGTAGTCGCCGCCCTTGTAGTGGCGGTATCGGCCGGGCCGCAGGTGCGGCAGGGGAGGGAGCGCGTCGGCTTCGGGCATCATCACGGCCAGCATACCGCGCCTCCGATGGAGGAGAGTTTGATGGAGACCACCTTGCAGCAGCAGATGGCGGCCGCCGGCCGCTGCCTCCCCCTCTTGCGCCGCGCCTTCGAGGACGCGACCCGGGCCCTTGCCGAACGCTGCGCCGTGGGCGCCCGGCTGGACAACGCCCGCCTCGACGCCGAACAGGTCGCGTCGTTCGAGCTCGCCTGGGCCGCGGCAGACTTGCTGGCGGCCGAGAACGCCGTCGCGTCCTTGCGCGCCAACAGCTCGGAACTCGACGTGCGGCTGGCGCTCCTGTTCGCAGCCGATGCCTGCGGCGCCGTGCTCGGACGACTCGACACGCTGTTCGCGGAACTCGATCTCGACGCCGGCGGCCTGGACACCTTGCGCGGCGACGACGCCTGGAAGACCTTGCGCCGATGTGCGGACTCGCGCGCCTTGGAGCAGGCCGGCGTTGCCGTGGAACGCGCCGGCGGCGAGGTGGGCACCGTCGCCCTCGACGAGCCGCATGCCATGGCGCAGGAGTCGTTCAGGCGCTTCTCCGAAGAAGTCGTTGCGCCGCAGGCGAGCAAGATTCACCGCGAGAACCTCACGGTGCCCGAGTCGCTGCTGCAGCCTTTGCGCGAGATGGGCGTGTTCGGCCTGTCGGTGCCCGAGCGCTTCGGCGGCAGCGCGCCCGACGCGCACGAAGACTCGTTGCTGATGGTGCTGGTGACGGAGGCGCTGTCCGAGGGCTCGCTGGCGGCCGCCGGCAGCCTGATCACGCGGCCCGAGATCCTGACCCGCGCGTTGCTCGCCGGCGGCACGGCGGAACAGCAGGCGCACTGGCTGCCCAGGCTCGCCGCCGGCGAACCGCTGTGCGCCATCGCCATCACGGAGCCCGACTACGGCTCCGACGTCGCGAGCCTCTCGCTGCGCGCGGTGCGCACCGATGGGGGCTGGGCGCTGACCGGCGCGAAGACCTGGTGCACCTTTGCCGGCAAGGCCGGCGTGCTGATGGTGGTGGCGCGCACCGGCGACCGCGCGTCCGGCCACAAGGGGTTGAGCCTCTTCCTGGTTGAGAAGCCGTCCTTCGACGGCCACGACTTCGTGCATCGCCAGCCCGGGCGCGGCCTGCTGACGGGCCGGGCCATCCCCACCATCGGCTACCGCGGCATGCATTCCTTCGACCTCTCGTTCGAGCAGTTCTTCGTGCCAGACGCCAACGTCGTCGGCGGCGAGGCCGGCGTCGGCAAGGGCTTCTACTTCACCATGGCCGGCATGGTGGGCGGGCGCATGCAGACGGCAGCCCGGGCCTGCGGCGTGATGCGCGCGGCATTGCGCGCGGCCATTGCCTACGGACACGATCGCAGGGTGTTCGGCCAGGCGCTGGCGGACTACCCTTTGACGCGTGCCAAGCTCGCCCGCATGGGCGCGCGGCTCGCCGCTTGCCGGCAACTGGCGTGCGCCGTCGCGCAGCAGGTGGACCGCGGCGAGGGCCGCATGGAAGCCAGCCTGGTCAAGCTGCTGGCCTGTCGCTCCGCCGAGATGG
>JAJNBO010000443.1 GCA_021156245.1 Ramlibacter sp.
CGACGCCCAGCCAATGAGTCCCTCCCGTCCCTTCATCCTGCGGCCGGTCGCCACCTCGCTGCTGATGCTGGCGATCGTCCTCGCCGGCCTGGTGGGGCTGAGGCTGCTGCCCCTGTCCGCGCTGCCGCAGGTGGACTACCCCACCATCCAGGTGCAGACGCTGTATCCCGGGGCGAGCCCCGAGGTGATGGCGCAGACTGTGACGGCGCCGCTGGAACGGCAGTTCGGGCAGATGCCGGGGCTGCAGCGCATGGGCTCCACGAGTGCGGCGGGCGTCTCGATCATCACCCTGCAATTCGGCCTGGGCCTGGCACTGGACGTCGCGGAGCAGCAGGTGCAGGCGGCCATCAACGCCGGCGGCTCGCTGCTGCCGGCCGACCTGCCGGCGCCGCCGGTGTACGCCAAGGTCAACCCGGCCGATGCTCCGGTGCTCACGCTGGCGATCACCTCGTCGTCGCTGCCGCTGACCGAAGTGCGCAACATCGCCGACACGCGGCTGGCGTTGAAGATCAGCCAGGTCACGGGCGTGGGCCTGGTCACGCTGTCGGGCGGGCAGCGCCCTGCGGTGCGCATCCAGGCGGACGGCCGCGCGCTGGCGTCGCTCGGCCTCACGCTGGACAACGTGCGCACGACCATCGGCAGCGCCAATGCCAATGCGGCCAAGGGCAGCATCGACGGGCCGACGCGGTCGTACACGATCAATTCCAACGACCAGTTGCTGACCGCGAAGGACTACGGCAACCTGATCATCTCCTTCCGCAACGGCGCGCCGGTGCGTTTGAGCGAAGTCGCCCAGGTGGTGGAAAGCGCCGAGAACGTGAAGCTCGGCGCCTGGGCAGGCCTGCAGCCGGCCATCATCCTGAACGTGCAGCGCCAGCCCGGCGCCAACGTCATCGCCACTGTCGATGCCATCAAGGAGCGCCTGCCGGAGCTGACCGCGGGGCTGCCGGCGTCGATCCAGGTCGACGTGCTGTCGGACCGCACCACGGGCATCCGCGCGTCGGTGCACCACGTGGAGATCGAGCTGGTGCTGGCCGTGCTGCTGGTGGTGCTGGTGATCTTCGCCTTCCTGCACAGCCCCCGCGCCACGATCATCGCCAGCCTGTCCGTGCCGATCTCCCTGATCGGCGCCTGCGGGGCCATGTACCTGCTGGGCTACAGCCTGAACAACCTGTCGCTGATGGCGCTGACCATCGCCACCGGCTTCGTGGTGGATGACGCCATCGTGATGATCGAGAACATCGCCCGCCACATCGAGGACGGCGAGCCGCCGATGCAGGCGGCGCTGAAGGGAGCCAGCGAGATCGGCTTCACCATCATCTCGCTGACCGTCTCTCTCATCGCCGTGCTGATCCCGCTGCTGTTCATGGGGGACGTGGTCGGGCGGCTGTTCCGCGAGTTCGCGGTCACGCTGGCCATCACCATCCTGATCTCGATGGTGGTCTCGCTGACGCTGGTGCCGATGATGTCCGCCCGCTGGCTGAAGCCTCACCACGCGCCCGAAACGGGCTGGGGCGGCAAGATGCAGCGCGGCTTCGACCGGGTGATCCACCACTACGACCGCTCGCTCACCTGGGTGCTGGCGCGCGAGAAGCTCACGCTGCTGGTGGCGTTGGCCACGCTGGTGATCACGGTGCTCCTGTACATGGCGATCCCCAAGGGGCTGTTCCCGACGCAGAACACGGGACAGCTGCAGGTGCGCGTGGAGGCGGAACAGTCCATCTCCTATCCGCGCATGGCGGCCGTGCAGCAGGATGTCGCGCGGTTCCTGATGGAAGACCCCGCCGTCGCCAGCATCTCCAGCTTCGTGGGGGTGGACGCCGCCAACAACACCATGCTGCACACCGGCCGCATGCTGGTGAACCTGAAGTCGTCGCGCGGGGACCTGCAGGAAACCATGGACAACCTGCGCCGCCGCGGCCAGCGCGTGCCCGGCGTGCGCCTGTTCCTGCAGCCGGTGCAGGACCTGACCATCGAGTCCGAGACCGGCCCGACGCAGTACCGGCTGTCGGTCGAGGGCTCCGACACGGCGACGGTCAACGACTGGGCGCGGCGGCTGGTGGAGCGGCTGCGGCAGGAGCGCCGCATCGCCAACGCGACGACCGATGCGGGCGCCACGGGCGCGGCCATGTTCGTGGACGTCGACCGCGACACCGCGGCGCGCCTGGGCATCAGCGCCTCCACCATCGACGAGGCGCTGTACAGCGCGTTCGGCCAGCGCATCGTTTCCACCATCTTCACCGAGACCAACCAGTACCGCGTCGTGCTCGAGGCCAAGGCAGGCGCCGGCGCGGACACCACCGCGCTCAGCGGCATCCAGCTGCGCGGCAGCAGCGGCGAAGCCACGCCGCTGACGGCCGTGGCGCGGATCTCGGAGCGGCGGGCGCCGCTGCAGATCACGCACGTGGCGCAGTACCCTGCAGCGACCGTCGGCTTCGACACCGCGCCGGGCGTGGCGCTCGGCACGGCGGTGGACGTGATCCGCGGCGTGCTCGCCGACATGGACCTGCCGCCTACCATCGACGTCACCTTCCTCGGCGCGTCGGGCGCCTACGAAGCCTCGCTGAGCAACCAGCTCTGGCTGATCCTCGCGGCGGTGGTCTGCGTCTACATCGTGCTGGGCGTCCTGTACGAGAGCTACGTGCACCCGCTGACGATCCTGTCGACACTGCCCTCGGCGGGCGTGGGTGCGCTACTGGCGCTGATGCTCACCGGCAACGACCTCGGGGTGATCGGGATCATCGGCATCATCCTGCTGATCGGCATCGTCAAGAAGAACGCGATCATGATGATCGACTTCGCGCTGGAAGCCGAGCGCGAACAGGGCAAGGCGCCGCGTGAAGCGATCCACCAGGCCGCCTTACTGCGGTTCCGGCCCATCATCATGACCACGCTGGCGGCGCTGTTCGCGGCGGTGCCGCTGATGCTGGGGTGGGGCGAGGGCGCCGAGCTGCGCCGTCCGCTGGGCCTGGCGATCTTCGGTGGCCTGATCGTGAGCCAGTTGTTGACGCTGTTCACGACGCCGGTGATCTATCTGGGGTTTGATCGGTTGGGCAGGCGGTGGCGCAAGCGCCCCCACCCCAACCCTCCCCCAGAGGGGGAGGGAG
>JAJNBO010000030.1 GCA_021156245.1 Ramlibacter sp.
GGCTTGTCGGCGTACCTGGTCGATCCGTCCGGCCGCCTCGTCTACTACTACGCGCACCTCGATGGCTACGCGCCCGGGTTGCGCGAAGGGCAGCCAATCAAGCGGGGCGACCTGATTGGCTACGTGGGCAGCACCGGCAACGCGCCCGAAAGCGCGCCGCACCTGCACTTCGCGGTGCTGGTGCTGGCGCGGGAGCGCCGGTGGTGGGGCGGCGAGGCGCTGAACCCGTACGCGGCGCTGGCGGGGGGCGAGATGGTCGCCTCGCGTCCCAAGGATGAGCAGCTGGCCGCGCGTGAGGCGCGTCCGACGCGCTGAGTTCGCGCGCTCCTGCGCCGCAGTTCGCGCAAGCCTGCGACGCTGGCTTCACCGCTAACCAAAGGGGAATGCCATGACGCGGAACACCAGTCGACCGGCCCCACGCGGAGAAGACGATCCCTCCGCGTCCCAGGCCAACCTCCCGAACCGCACGGAGGATCCTCTCGATCCTTCGCACGGCAAGAAGCCGCACGACGCCACGGCGCCGCGCGCCGGCCGCACCGGCGGCCTGGGCTCGCGCGCCGAACGGCCGTCCGAAGGCGGCAGGAAGCAACCTGTCGAGACCACGCACCAGCACGAGGGCGGGCGCCGCGGCAAGGCGCCGTCAGCGTGCGACGAACAGGCGAAGCAGCGTCCTAGGCCCGCTCGAAATCAATGAAGCCCTGCTCCGGGTCCACGGCCACCAGCCGGACCCGGGCCGCATCTCCCACGTCCAGCCCCTCGAAGCCGCGCACCACGCGCCCTTCGAGCATGGGCCGGGGGATGCGCACGAAGGTGCCCTTGGGCGCCGCACCCGTGACGATGGCGTCGAAGCTGTCGCCGGTGCGGCCGTGCAGCAGGAAGGCCCCGGCGGCCTTGAGCACCGTGCGTTCGACCTTGCTGGCGTTGTCCTCCTGCACCGTGCAGTGCCGCGAATCGCGGTCAACGCATCCGCGGAATAGGGCGGCGCATCGCCTGCAAGTGCGGCCTTCACCAGGCGCTGCGTCACCAGGTCCGGGTAGCGGCGGTTCGGCGCCGTCGAATGCGCGTAGTCGTTCACTGCCAGGCCGAAATGGGCGAGCGACGGCGTGGCGGCGCCGGCCGCCGCGTACTCGCCCGAGCCCAGCATCTTGACGATGGCCAGCGACAGGTCCGCGAACCCGTCGGGGTCGGCCTCGCGCCGCTGCCGCAGGAACGCGTCGAGCGCCAGCGGATCCGGCTGCGCCGGCAGGCGGACGCCATGGGATGCGGCCAGCGCCTCGATGCGGTCCCAGCGCCGCGGCGACTGCAGGAAGCGGCGCAGCGAGGGAAAGCCTTTGTCCGCGAGAAAGCGCGCCGTGACGGAGTTCGTCGCGATCATCAGGTCGGCGATCAGGTCCTTGGCGCGGTTCTTCTCGTCGGGCTGCAGGTCGACCAGGCGGCCCGCTTCGAAGACCGGCCGTGCCGACAGCGTCTTCACGTTCAGCGCGCCGCGGCTTTGCCGCCACTGCCGCAGCTGCGTGGCGACCGCATCGTGCAGCCGCACCTGCTGTTCCAGCTGCGGCAACGCACGGGCCTGCGGCGGGGGCGGGGCCGTTCCGTCCAGCCAGGCAGACACATGGTCGTACGTGAGCTTCGCGCGATTGAGCACGACGGCGCGGTAGATCTCCGAGCTGCCGACCGTTCCGTCCGCCTGCACCTGCATGTCGACCACCACGGCCAGCCGCTCCTCGCCTTCGTGCAGGGAAGTGAGATCCGTCGACAGGACCTCGGGCAGCATCGGGAACACGCCTGCCGCCGTGTAGACGGAGGTGGTGTTGACGCCGGCATGGCCATCGACCGCGCCGCCGGGCCGCACCATGGCGTCGACGTCGGCAATCGCCACGCGCAATCGCACCGCGCCGCCAGCCGCCGCTTCCGCCACGCTGAGCTGGTCGAGGTCGCGCGTATCGTCGTTGTCGATCGAGAACCAGGGCAGCGGCCGCAGGTCCCGGATGTCGCCGCCGCCGGCCGGACGTGCGCTGCGGGCGGCCTCCGCTTCGCGCAGGGCTTGCGGCGCGAAAGCCGGCAGCAGGCCGCGCTGGCGCATGGCTTCGACGGCGATGCGGCGCAGGTCGGCCTGGTTCATGCGGCGGCCTTGCGCCGCGTGGCGCGGTAGCGTTCCGTCGCTTCGGCGACCATGGCTTCGCGCGGCAGCAGCTTGCTGCCGCCGGCCCACAGCTCCCTGGCCTTGCCGCGGCCGTCGCGCACCACGCGCACGTCCTGGCCGGGGCTGTTGTAGCCGGAGGTGCGCCGGATGATCGCCCGGTCCTTGCCGGTCACTTCGAACTCGGTGTTGGCGCCGTCGAACGGCGGGTTCATCACCGGCGCGACCTGCATGACCCTGTTGCCCACCGGAACGAGGTCCGTGCAGCCCCACAGGCTCCACCAGCGGCCACGCCACGGCTGGAGGCGCGTGGCAGGGGCGCCGTGCTGGCGGAAGGTGTGGAGGATGCTGGCGATGCCGTCCACCCACAGCCACGACAGGCCATCCAGTGCGTTGCACAGGACGGTGATCGTGAGGCCCGAGGCGGTGAACCGTGACGTGCGGGACACGAATCCCTGCAGCCCGCCCGTATGGCCGAACCATTCCTTGGGGCCGGGCCCGTTCATCATCGTGCCCAGGCCGTAGTAGGACTCCTGCGTGCTGCATTCGTCGCGCCAGCGCCGCATCACCATCGCCCGGCGGCTCGCCGGCGACAGGATGCTCTCGGGGCAGGCGGGGTCGAGCTGCGCGAAGAAGCGGGCCGTGTCCGCTGCCGTGGCGACGAAGCCGCCGGCCGGCGCGATGGCGTTGAGCACGTTGTCGCCCGGGATGACGAGGCGCTGTCCGAACGGGTGTTCCGTGCTGTGCCCGCTGGCCATGCGGGCGCCCTTCGGCAACTGCGGCATGTCCGGCACCGTTTCGCGCAGGCCGGCGGCGCGGATCACGTGCCTGGTGATCCAGTCCTCGTAGCTGGAGCCGGTGATCTGCTCCATGGCCATGCCCAGCAGCGCGAAGCCATGGTTGGAGTATTTCAGTTGCGCGCCGGTCGCCAGCGGCGGCTTGCGCGCCAGGTCGGCCAGCACCTCCTCCCGCGACAGGAAAGGGCGGCGGTCCAGGAACTGCCCGCTGTCCACGCCGTCGCGCGTGACGCCGGCGCCGTGGGAGAGCAGCTCGTCGATGCGGGCGCCGGCCGCGTCCTTGTGCAGCCCGCCCACGTAGCGGCCGATCGGGTCGTCCAGCCCCAGCTTGCCCTGCTCGCGCAGCAGCAGGACGCCGGCGGCCGTGAAGCTCTTGGAATGCGAGGCGATGCGGAAGCGGTGCCGCGGCGTCAGGGCCTGCCCGGTGCGCAGGTCGGCGTGGCCGAAGGCATGTTCGGCCAGGAGCCCGGTGCCCTGGGCGATGGCGACGGCGCAGCCTGGCTGCTTGTAACGTTCCACCTGGAAGGCGAGCCAGTCCTGCACGTAGTCCAGGGCCGGGGGCAACCAGCCAGGTTGCTGCTGCTGCTTCTTCATGCGGGGGCCTCCGAGGCCCGCGAGTGTACGACCCGTGACCTGTCCCTGGCCCTAAACTCGCTGCATGTCGTGCCGCCGGGGCCTCGCCGCCCTTTTCCTGTTGCTTTGGCTGCTGCCGGCCTTCGGCGCGGCGCCGGTCGGCCAGCCGACAGGGGCGGTGCAAGGACAGATGGCGCTGGAGATGCCGGACGAGCCGGTGGCGCTGCAGGGCGAATGGGGCTTCGTCTGGAATCGCTTCCTGGATCCGGCCTGGCAGCAGTTGCCCGCCACCAGCTTTGTCCACGCTCCATCCAGCTGGAACGACGTCACCGCGTCGGGCAAGACGCGCGGCGAGAACGGGTGGGGCAGCTACGTCCTGCAGGTGAACTGCCCTGCCGGCCGCTCGCTCGCGATCGAACCCTTGCACCAGCGCACCGCCACGCGCCTGTTCATCAACGGGACCGAGGTGGCGAGTCACGGCACGCCCGGTCCCACGGCCGAGGCCAGCTCGGCGGCGGTGCCGAACCGCGTGCCCACCCCCCGCGAATTCGCCTGTCCGCTGCGGCTGACGATGCACGTCTCCAACTTCGACCACCGCGCCGGTGGCTTCGTGCGGCCCTTGTGGGCCGCGCCGGCGGACGTGCTGGCGCGACATCGCGAGTCCCGGCTGATCCACGATGCCGCGCTGCTGGCGGCGTACTTCATCACGGGCGCCGTGGCCCTGATCTTCTACGCGGTGCGCCGGCGCGAAGTGCTGCCGCTGGTGTTCGGCCTGTTCTGCATCTGCATGGGCGTGTACACGGACATGATCGGGGAGCGGCTGCTGCTGCGTCCGCTGGCGGAGCAGGTTCCCTGGCGGCTGTTCACCCGCATCGAGTACCTCTCCTGGGGCGCCAGCATGGCCCTGTTCCTCCTGACCCTGCGCGGACTGTTTCCGCAGGAGATTCCTCGCCGGCTGGTGCAGGTGGTGGTGGGCTCGCTCGCCGTCGCAGGCGCTGCGGTGCTCGTGCTGCCCACCGGCATCTTCTCGTACCTGGCAGTGCCCGGCCAGGCCGTCGCGGTGGTGGTCGCCATCTCCCTGGCCGCCGCCATCCTGCGCGCGCGCCACCGCACGCCGGTGGATGCCACGGTGCTGCTGGTCGGCATGCTGGCGGTGCTGGCGACCCTCGCGATCGACCTGCTGCTGATCGACACCCCGGGGCCGGATCGCAAGTTCTCCACCATCGGCTTCGCCCTCTTCATGCTCTCGCCGGCCGTGGTGATCGCGCGTCGCCTGAGCCACGCGCTCAACGCCGAGGAGCGCAACCGCACGCTGGAGGAAAACGCCCGGCTGCGCGAGGACGTGGAACGCATGTCGCGGCACGACCTGAAGACGCCGCTGAACAGCATCCTGGGCGCCACCCGCCTGCTGCGGGACGACAGCCGCCTGACCACCGAGCAGCGTGAGCTGGTGGGCGTGCTGCAGCGCTCGGGCTTCCGCATGCTGGAGATGGTGAACCTGACGCTCGGACTCTTCAAGATGGAGACCGGCGCCTACGACTTCCGTCCCCAGGCGGTGGACCTGCGGGAGGTGGTCACCCGCGTGCTGGTGGACCTGCATTCGTACGCCGAAGCGAGCGCCGTCACGCTGCACATGGAAGGCTCGGACCGCACGCCGGTCTACGTGCGCGGCGAGGAACTGCTGTGCTATTCCATCGCGGCCAATCTGGTGAAGAACGCGATCGAGGCGGCCGGGCCCGGCCAGCGCGTCACGGTGACGCTGATGCGCGGCGAGCCGGTGGTGCTGGCGGTGCACAACCCGGGCGAGGTGCCCGCGGAGGTGGCCAGCCGCTTCTTCGAGAAGTACGTCACCAGCGGCAAGAGCGGCGGGACCGGCCTCGGCACCTACTCGGCGCGGCTGATGGCGCGCGCCCAGCTGGGAGACCTCCAGCTTCACACCGACAAGACCGGCACGACATTGGCGCTGACGATGCGTCCCCTCAAGGAAGAGCCGCCGGCGGCGCTGCCGGCGACCCTGGCGGAGCGGCCCGCGGCGGAATGGGTGAGCGACATGCCGCCGCGCGACGTGCTGGTGGTGGACGACGACGAATACACGCGGCTGGTCACCCGCCGCTTCCTGCCGCGGCCTCCGTTCACCGTGGAGACGGCGGCCAACGGGCAAGCCGCGATCGAAGCGATGAGCCGGCACTGGCCGCACTTCCTGCTGCTGGACATGGAGATGCCCGTGAAGAACGGGCTGGAGACGGTGCGCTGGGTGCGCGAGCAGGAAGCGGCGCATGGCCATCCGCGCTGCCTGGTGGTCATGCTGTCCGGCAATGACGACCCGGAATCGTCCAAGCGGGCGATCGCGGCCGGCGCGAACCGCTTCCTGGTGAAGCCCGTGAGCCGCGAGGCGCTGCTCTCCACCCTGCGCGACCTCGAGCTGAATGGCTCCGCACCCGGCCCCCTGGCCACCGCCCCGGCGGGGCTCGCCACCGACTTCGGCGGCCTGCCGGACGAAGTGATCGTCGTGGACCCGGACTGGATGGAAGTCTTTCCCGGCTTCGTGCAATCCCAGCGCAACACGGTGGAAGCGATGGCCGGCGCCCTGGCCGCGGGCGACCGGGAGGATGTGAAGTTCCTGGCCCATCGCGCCGGGGGCGGACTGGGCACGATGGGCCTGCACTGGGCCTCCCGCCAGTGCCGCATCATCGAACGCGACGCCCTGACCGCGCCGGTGGACGCGCTGGAGCGGCGCATCGTCGGTCTGCGCGAGCACCTGCGCAACGTGCGCATCGAATCCGCGTGAGGAGATGGCGGTGAAGGACATGCAACCGCTGCACCACATCGCCGCCGGCGTCCTGGACGTCGCCTGGTACGAAACGGGGCCCGCGCAAGGCGCGCCCGTGTTCCTGATGCACGGCTTTCCTTACGACATCCATGCCTACGCCGCAGTCGCGCCACTGCTCGCCGCGGCCGGATGTCGCGTGATCGTGCCGTACCTGCGCGGCTTCGGTCCCACCCGCTTCCTGGACAACGCCACGCCGCGCTCCGGCGAACAGGCCGCGCTCGGCGCCGACCTGCTGGCGCTGATGGATGCGCTGCGCATTCCGCGGGCGGTGCTGGCGGGCTACGACTGGGGCGGCCGCGCCGCCTGCGTGGTGGCGGCGCTGTGGCCGGAACGCTGCGCCGGGCTGGTCTCGTACAACAGCTACAACATCCACGACATCGCCCGTGCGATGGAGCCCGACACGCCGCGCAACGAGCAGAGCCTCTGGTACCAGTACTACTTCCACAACGAGCGTGGCCGCGCCGGCCTGGCGAAGCACCGGCGCGACCTGACGCGGCTGCTGTGGCAACTCTGGTCGCCGACGTGGGCGTTCGACGACGCCACGTTCGAGCGTTCCGCCGCCGCCTTCGACAATCCTGATTTCGTCGACGTCGTCGTCCACTCGTACCGGCAACGCTACGGGCTCGAAGCCGGCGACCCGGCCTATGCGGCGATCCAGGACCGGCTGGCGGCGCAGCCGTCGATCACGGTGCCGACGATCACCTTCGACGGCACGGACGACGGCGTGCGCCCGCCCGCACCGGCGGCGGCGCACGCGCATCGCTTCTCGGCGCGCGAACACCGCATCGTGCCCGGCGTGGGCCACAACATGCCGCAGGAAGTGCCGCGCGTGTTCGCGGACGCCGTGCTGGAGCTGGTGCGCACGGCGCGCTGACGGGCTCCACATGCCTGGCGGGCTCTGCTATCTTGTGGCCATGCCGCCGCTTCGCACCCTCCTGCCCGCCCTTTGCCTCGCGCTGTCGTCGATCGCCGCGCACGCGCAACAACCCATCATCGAGGAGGTTCCGTTCGTCACCTCCCCGGACAACGTCACCCTGGAGATGCTGCGGCTGGCCAACGTCGGGCCCAACGACCACGTCATCGACCTCGGCTCGGGCGACGGCCGCATCGTGATCCTCGCCGCCAAGCGTTTTGGCGCCAGCGGGCTGGGCGTGGAAATCGTGCCGGACCTGGTGAGCAAGAGCCAGCGCCATGCCCGCGACGCGGGTGTGGCGGACCGCGTGGAATTCCGCGAGCAGGACCTGTTCCAGACGGACCTCTCGCCCGCCACCGTCGTCACGATGTACCTGCTGCCGGAAGTCAACCTGCAGCTGCGCCCGAAGCTGCTGGCGCTGCGGCCCGGCACGCGCGTGGTGTCGCACGACTGGGACATGGGCGACTGGCGCCCGGACCGCACCACCATCCTGCAGGTGCCGGACAAGGCCGTGGGCCTGGAGAAGTCGAGCCGCGTCCACCTCTGGGTGGTGCCCGCCCGGATGGAGGGGCTGTGGTGCGCGGGCAGCGCGTCCCTGCGCGTCACCCAGAACCACCAGCTGGTCGATGCGCGCATCACCGACGGGGCGGCCGAACTGGCGCTCACGGGCCACGTGGACGGCCGGACCCTGCGCCTCACGGCAGCCGGATCTGGGCCGACGGTGCTGGAGCTCGAAGGCGACAAGCTGCGCTTCAGCGGCCGGCCCGTGGAGTTCTTGCGGGCGCAGGGCGAGCGCTGCTGACGCGGGCGCGCATCGGTTCTGTTGCGCTGTCGTAGCCCGGGCGCTATCCTGCAAAGGCACGACCCCAGGAGGTCTCCATGCCGTTCGGGAACGAAGGCAAGCAGGCGGGCATCGCGCTCGCGCTCTCCGGAGGCGGCTTCCGCGCCGTCCTGTTCCACGTCGGCGTGCTGTGGCGCCTGAACGAGCTGGGCGTGCTGGGGCAACTGGCCCGCATCTCCAGCGTCTCGGGCGGCTCGATTGCCTCCGGTCTGCTGGCCGTGCGCTGGGACATGCTGCACTTCGGGGCCCATGGCGTGGCCACCAACTTCGACGATGAGATCGTCGCTCCCCTGCGCCGGTTCTGCTCGCTCGATCTCGACGTGGCGTCGGTGATCACGGGCGCGCTGAACCCGTTCAAGAGCGCCGGCGAGGAATTGGCGGACGAATACCGCAAGCACCTGGGCATGGGCGTGTCGCTGCAGGCGCTGCCGGAAGCGCCGCGCTTCGTCTTCAACTCCACCAACTACGCCACCGGCACCAGCTTCCGGTTCTCCAGGCCTTATGCAGGCGATTACCGCATCGGCCTGATCTGGCGGCCCAAGTTCGACGTGGCCACGGCCGTGGCCTGCTCCAGCGCCTTCCCTCCGTTGCTGGCGCCGGTGGAACTGGACGTGGATCCGGACCTCTTCGAGCACTCGCCGGGCGCGGACCTCTGGGAGAAAGCGGACTTCCGCCGGCGCCTGCAGCTCGCGGACGGCGGCGTCTACGACAACCTCGGGCTGGAGACGGTGTGGGGCCGCTACGAGACGGTGCTGTGCAGCGACGCGGGGCGGCCCTTCGAGCTGGACGCGGGCGTGGGCGCCTTCGCGCCGAAGCAGTTGTTCCGCGTCATGGACATCGGGCTGAACCAGGCCCTGTCATTGCGCAAGCGCATGTTGATCAACGAATACCAGTCCGGCCGCATGAAGGGCGCGTTCTGGGCGATCAACACGCCGATCACGGACTACCGGGCCGGTGGATTGCCGGTCTCGCCGGAGAAGATCGCCGACCTGAGCACGATCCGCACCCGGCTGGACCGGTTCAGGGAACAGGAGCAATGCGAGCTGGTCAACTGGGGCTACGCCGTCAGCGATGCGGCCGTGCGCTCGTATGCGCCGCAGGTGATTGCGGCGCTGTCGGAGGCCGGCCTGCCGTATCCGGACTACCCGCTGGTCTAAGCCATGGGTGCCATTCGATGGAGGGGACTGCGATGAAACAAGCCGAACGAGAGCGCCGCCACCGCCTCAACCTGCAGCGCATCCAGCATGTGCAGCAGCTGGTGGGGGTCGGAGACCGCGCGCGCATCGACCACGAGGGCACGCTCATCGAGCAGGCCCGCATGTTCGAGGAGGAGATCTGCTCGCACCGGGCGACCGAGGCGGGCCTGGAAGCGCTGTCGCGGCTGGTGCGGCTGGTGGAGGAAGGCATGTCGCGCGACGTGCGCGACACCGCCGTGTTCATCGCCGCCGTTCGCGACGGCGCGCCGCTGCCGCTGCGCACGCTGCGCGGCATCGACGTGGGCACGGCCGACGACATGGTGGCGGTGCTGGACGCCTTCCGCTGGGGCCGCGTGTCGCTGGTGGAGAACGTCGAAGGTGGCGCGAAGCGGGTGGCGCGGGCGTTGGACAGGGCGCGGCAGCGGGGCTGAACCGCGGATCACTCCGGTTCTATCGCGCGGCGGTTGGCACGGCAGCCGCCCGGCTCCACCACGCACTGAAGACCGCCAGCACCCCGGGCGCCTCTTCCACCACGATCTTCGCATCGCGCGTGGCCCGCAGCATGCCGACCTCCATCGCCGGCAGCGACGCCGGAGCGGCGATCCGCACGGCCGGCGGCTGCACCACCGTTCCCGCCAGCCAGGTGGCCGGCGCCTGGAGCAGCACCTCCCCCTCGACCAGGACGAATCGGCCTTGCGGCAGCTCGTCGAGCGCCAGAGCCTGGCCAGCCTGCAACTCTCGGACGTGGGTTTGCGTGTTCATGGGAGGCAGTTTAGGATTCAACGATCTTCACATTCAATTGAATCTGGATTCAATGCGCTCCGACGACGGCTCCCTCACCCTGCGGCAGCTGGAGCTGCTGCTGGCGCTACCCGGCGCCTCCAGCCTGGCCGCCGCCGGCGCCCGCGTCGGCATGAGCGCGTCCGCCACCAGCCACGCCTTGCGGGCGATGGAGGACCGGCTCGGATGCGCGCTGGTCGACCGGCAGGCGGCCGGGGTCGTGATGACGCACGCCGGCGAGCTCGCCCTGCCCCACGCGCACGACGTCTTCGCCTCGCTGCAGCAGGTGCAGGCGGTCGCCGCCGCGGCCGCGGGCCTGCGCACCGGCCGGCTGCGCATCGGCTCCATCGGCACGAGCACCTCGCTGCGCCTGCTGCCGCCGCTGCTGGACAAGTTCCGCCGGCGCTACCCCGGCGTGGAGGTGAACGTCACCGAACGCGCCGATGCCGACATCGAGCGGGACCTGGTCGACCGGCACGTGGAGATCGGCGTGGTGCGGCTGCCGCAGCCCACCTTCGACACGCTGGCACTGGCGACCGACGACATGGTGGCGGTCCTGCCCGAGAAGCATCCCCTCGCGCGCGGCAAGACCGTGGCGATCAAGGACCTGGCGGAGTACCCGCTGGTGCTGACGCAGGCAGGATCGCAGGACATGGTGATGCGCATGTTCGAGCGCGCCGGCTTGCGGCCCAAGGTGGCGCACGAACTCTCGCAGGTGCTCTCCATCTTCGAGTTCGTCGCGCATGGCAACGGTGTTTCGATCCTGGCGTCGCTGGCGGTGCCGGAGCAGCGGCCCGGGCTGGCGTTCCGGCCCATCACGCCGCGCACGTCACGGCGCGTGGCGCTGGCGTGCCTGGACTCCACGCGGCTGTCGCCTGCCGCACGCGCCTTCTGGGAGCTTGCGCGCCGCGAGCCGCCGGTCACCGCCTGAGCGGGTGGCTGCTGCATACTGAAGCACCTCCAGCAACACTGCATCGCCATGGCCGACACCGCCCTTCCCACGTATGACGACGTCGTCGCCGCCGCGGCGCGGATCGAAGGCCACGCCCACAGGACGCCCGTGATGCGCTCGCGCATCCTGGACGAGGAGCTTGGCGCACAGGTCTTCTTCAAATGCGAGAACCTGCAGCGCATGGGCGCCTTCAAGTTCCGCGGCGCGTTCAATGCGCTGGCGAAGTTCACGCCCGCGCAGCGCAAGGCGGGCGTCGTCGCGTTCTCGTCGGGCAACCACGCGCAAGGCGTCGCCTTGTCGGCGCGCCTGCTCGGCATCCCCGCCACCATCCTGATGCCGCTGGACGCACCCGCGGCCAAGATCGAGGCGACGCGCGGCTATGGCGCGGACGTCGTCACTTTCGACCGCTACAAGGAAGACCGCGAGAAGCTGTGCCGCGACCTGGCGGACC
>JAJNBO010000031.1 GCA_021156245.1 Ramlibacter sp.
CCAGGTGGGTGGCTACCTCGGACGCAAGTTCGAGCTGGTGGTGCGCGACGACAAGGCCGACCCCGAGACCGGCCTGGCCCACGCCAAGGAGCTGGTCGAAAAGGAGAAGGTCAACTTCAGCATTGGCTTCTGCAATACCGGGGTGGCCATGAAGGCGCTGGACGTGTTCCAGGCCAACAAGAGCGTGCTGATGGTGACCTGCGCCACCGGCACGGTGCTGACCGCCAAGTACCCGCCGGCCGAGAGCTACATCTTCCGCACCTCGGCGCGCGACTCGCTGCAGACGCAGTTCCTGGTGGATGAGATCGTCAAGCGCGGCCTGTCGAAGGTGGCGTTGCTGGTGGACACCAGCGGCTATGGCGACACGGGCCTGAAGGACCTGGAAGCCGCGCTCGCCCGCGCCAAGCTGAAGCCGCACGCCGTGGCGCGCTTCAAGGTGGGCGTCAAGAACCTCGACGAGGAAATGCAGCAGCTGAAGGCCAGCGGCGCGGACGCCTTGATCGGCTGGACCGTGGGTCCGGAAGAGGGTGTCATCTCCGCCAGCCGCGCCGCCGTCGGCTGGAAGGTGCCGCAGTTCGGCCCGTGGGGCCTGTCGCATGCTTCGGCCTTCACCGTCTCCGGGGGCAAGGTCGACGGAACGATGATGGTGCAGACCGTGCTGCCGAACATCTTCATGGAGCGCAACAGCACCTTCCTGCGCAACTACGCCAAGATCAGCAAGGAAGCGCCGATCGGCTCGATGATGTCCGCCGCGCAGACTTACGACGCGGTCTACCTGATGCTGCGCGCGATGTTCGACTCGAAGGGCGACCTGAGCAGCGCCACCCTGAAGAAGGCGCTGGAAAATCCCTCCGGCACTTATCGCGGCGTGGTGACCACGTACGACCGCGCGTTCTCGCCGGCCGACCATGACGCCATCTCGGCCAACATGCTGTGGCTGGGCACCTGGAAGAACAACGAGCGCGCCTACGCGTACAAGGACGACGAGCGCAAGGCCAGCATCATCCGGCGCAAGGAAGCGGCGGTCGCCGCCACGCAGTGATCCTGGGGATCGGGAATCTGCTGAGCATCAGGACCTGACACGCGGGCTCCCCGCGCCCTGGCTTCGCCGTTGGAATTGCTCGTTCAGTCGCAGCGCAGCATCGCGCGCGCTTCGGTACGCACGCTTACCCCTGGCCGACATGCACTGGATGATAATCCGATATGCGCCCGTCACGCATGGCTGAGGTACGCTGGCGCCTTGCATGCCGCTCGCTCGCCCCACGGGTCTCCACGCAATGGGGTCGTTTGATGACTGGTTTGTTTTCTTCCATGATGTCGCACTCCGTTGTCCATCGGCCAGTGTGGAACCAGGCGCACTCGGTGCGCCAGCGAGGCGCATGTGGCCCGTGGTGAAGCGAGACGGCGATGGGCCGAGGCGGAACGGTTGGCCGTCCAGGCCGAAATGAAAATCGAAGCGCTCGGCCAGGCCGCAGCACACCCGCGCGTTGCAGAAATGCTGGCCGAGGCCAAGGCACTGCGCGAGACGGCAAACAGCCTGCTGCGCGAACTGATCGCGCTCGATCGGCAGGAGAGAGAGGAGGAATAGCCGCTTTCGCGGCGTGCCAGTCCAAAGGAAAAGGGCTACGTTCGCACGTAGCCCCTTTGATTGGTGGCTCCCCGACCTGGGCTCGAACCAGGGACCTACGGATTAACAGTCCGGCGCTCTACCGACTGAGCTATCGGGGAACAAGCCTTAGATTATAGCGTGGCGCTCTACCGACTGAGCTATCGGGGAACAAGCCTTAGATTATAGCGTGGCTTTTTTGCCTTTCCGGCAGCCCGGCCACGCGACAGCAATGTGTCAGTCGAACACCGGCGTCTCGACGCCCAGCACCTTGTGCAGCTTTGGGCTGGTGGTCGTGTACTGCAGGTGGATCTTGCCCTTCTCGGGGAAGATGATCGGTGCTGCGCCGAAAGCGGCCAGCGCGCATTCGTGGAAGCCGGAGAGGATCAGCTTCTTCTTGCCCGGGTACGTGTTGATGTCGCCGACGGCGAAGATGCCCGGCACGTTCGTCGAGAACTTCTCCGTGTCCACCTTCAGCTGCTTGCGCTCGATGTCCAGGCCCCAGTCGGCGATCGGGCCGAGCTTGGGCGACAGGCCGAAGAAGACCAGCAGCATGTCCAGCGGCACCACGCGCGTCACGCCGTCGGAGCCGGTGACCTTGGCACCAGTGAGCTGGCCGTCCTTCTCCTCGTAGCCGGTGACCTGGCCCACGATGAACTGCATCTCGAGCTGCTCGCACAGCTCGTGCATGCGCGCCACGGAAGCGGGCGCTGCACGGAAGCCGTCGCGGCGGTGGATCAGGATGACGCTCTCCGCCTTGTGCGGGTTTCCGTCGTCATTGCCGGCGGTGAAGTTGAGGGCCCAATCCAGCGCCGAGTCCCCGCCACCGACCACCACCAGGTTCTTGCCCGCGAAATCGGCCGGGTTGCGCACGCGATAGTGCAGCTGCGTGCCGTCGAACTTGTCGAGGCCATCGAGCTTGAGCGTGCGCGGCTCGAAAGCGCCGACACCCGCGGCGATGAAGATCGTCTTGGTCAGGAAGCGCGTTCCCTTGGAAGTCTCCACGAAGAAGCGGCCGTCGTCCTGCTTCTGCACCACGCTGACGGTCTGGCCCAGGTGGAAGGTCGCACCGAAGGGCTCGATCTGCTTGAGCAGCGCGTCCGTCAGTTCCTTGCCGGTGCACACGGGGATCGCCGGGATGTCGTAGATCGGCTTGTCCGGATACAGCTCGATCGGCTGCCCGCCGGGATAGGCGAGCGAGTCGATGACGTGCGCCTTGATCTCCAGCAACCCGAGTTCGAACACCTGGAACAGGCCCACCGGGCCCGCGCCGACGATGACCGCATCGGTTTCGATGGGGCCGTCATGGGCGGCTGCGGTCTTGATCACTTCTTCGTTGAGTTTCAGTTCCATGATTCCTTCAGCGGACCAGCTCCTTCAGCTTGTCCGTCTTGTCCTTCCATTCCTCGGCATCGGGCAGCGCAGGCTTGCGCTTGGTGATGCTCTTCCAGCCGCCAGCCGTGGAGAGCTCGGCGTTGAGCTTGATGAACGCCACCTGGTCCGCGGGGACATCTTCCTCCGCGTAGATGGCATTGACCGGGCATTCCGGGATGCACACCGCGCAATCGATGCACTCGTCCGGGTCGATCACCAGCATGTTCGGCCCTTCGCGAAAGCAATCCACGGGGCAGACATCCACGCAGTCGGTGTACTTGCAGCGGATACAGGATTCGGTGACGACGTGGGTCATTGTTGGAGTTCGAGGCGGGGGAAACCCTCGATTTTATCGGACCAGCACGGCCCCGGACGTTGTGTGGGTAGCGGTATCGACCAGAATGAGCGAACCCAGGGCGCGGGACCGCGCATAGGGGAGCGTGGCAAGCGGCTCCTGCAGGGTGAGCTCGACGTGGCCGATGCCATTGGCCTCCAGCCGGTCCGCGTCCTCTTCGGCCAGCGTATTCACGTCCAGCTTGTGCACGATGCGCTTCACCCGGGCCTTGACCCAGCGGTGTCCGTGCAGCGCCCAGTAGGCCCGGCCCGCGACCAGCGGCGCGTCGTCCAGCCAGGCGACCGTGGCCGAGATTTCGCGCGACGGCGCGAAGGCGTCCGGCGCCAGCAGCCAGTCGCCGCGCGACACATCCACCTCGCGGTCCAGGATGATGCCGGCGCTGCCCCGCGCGTCCACCGCTGCGGGGACCCGCGCGTGATCGAGCACTTGCGCGACGACCGCGGACTGGCCGCTCGGCAGCACGGTCACCTGCTGGCCCTCCTGCACGTGGCCGGTGGCGACGCGACCCCAGAAGACGCGGCGGCCGCGCGACGTGTCCGCGGACGCGGAGAACTTCTCCACCCATTGCACCGGGAGTGCGAAAGCCTCCGCCGTTTCGGCAGGCGTGACGTCCAGTTGCTCCAGCAGCGCCAGCAGCGACAGGCCCTGGTAGCCGCACCAGCCCGGCCGGGCCTCCACCACGTTGTGGCCCTTCAGCGCGGAGATCGGCACGACGGCGCGCGCGTGCACGCCGGCGGCGGCGGTGAAAGCCTCCAGCGCGCCGCGGATGTTGGTGAAGGCGACCGTCGGGTCTTCCACCGCATCCAGCTTGTTGACGGCGAACACGATGGCCGGCACGCGCAGCAGGTTGCACAGCAGCGTGTGGCGGCGCGTCTGCGCAAGCAGGTCGACACCGGGGTTCTGCCACTTCAACTTGGTCGCGTCGACCAGTACCACGGCGGCGTCGGCGCTGGACGCAGCGGTCACCATGTTGCGGGTGTACTGCTCATGGCCAGGCGCGTCACCGATGATGAACTTGCGCGTGGGGGTGGCGAAGTAGCGGTAGGCCACGTCGATCGTGATGCCTTGCTCGCGCTCGGCCGACAGCCCGTCGGTGAGCAGGGCGAGGTCGGTCTCGCCGGAACGCGAGACGCTGGCCAGCTGGTCCTGCAGCACGGCGCGGCTGTCCACCAGCAGGCGGCCGATCAGGGTGCTCTTGCCGTCGTCGACGGAGCCGCAGGTGATGAAACGCAGCGCGGCGTCGTGGTCGTGCCCGGGATGGGAGCCCCCCGCCTTCGCGGGGGCAGGCTCCGGGATTCCCGCCTGCGCGGGAATGACGAATGCTGTCATCAGAAATACCCGTCCTTCTTGCGCTTTTCCATGGAGGCATCGGACGTCTTGTCGTCCATGCGGGTGGCGCCGCGCTCGCTGACTTCGACGGTCAGCGTTTCCGTCACCACGTCGGCGGCGTTCGCGGCATCGCTCGCGACCGGGCAGGTGCAGGTGATGTCGCCCACGGTGCGAAAGCGCACCGTGCGCGTCACGACCTGCTCGCCTTCCTTCGGCGGCGTCAGCGGCGTCACGGGCACCAGCAGGCCGCGGCGCTCGACCACCTCCCGCTGGTGCGCGTAGTAGATCGAGGGCAGGGCGATGGCCTCGCGCTCGATGTACTGCCAGACGTCCAGCTCGGTCCAGTTGGAGATGGGGAACACGCGGAAGTGCTCGCCGGGCTGCAGGCGCGTATTGAACAGCGTCCAGAGTTCCGGGCGCTGCGCCTTCGGCTGCCATTGCCCGAAGCTGTCGCGGTGCGAGAAGATGCGCTCCTTGGCGCGCGCCTTCTCCTCGTCGCGGCGGGCGCCGCCGATCAGCGCGTCGAAGCGGAACTCCTCGATGGCTTCCAGCAGCGTCACGGACTGGTGCGCGTTGCGGCTCTCGCCGGGGTGCGCCAGGCGCACCGTGCCCCGCTTCATTGAGTCTTCCACGCTGCGCACGATCAGCTCGGCGCCCAGTTCCTTCGCGCGGAAGTCACGGAAATCCGTCACCTCCCGGAAGTTGTGGCCGGTGTCGATCATCAGCAGCGGGTAGGGGATGCGGCCACTGCCGAATGCCTTTTCCGCGCACTTGAGCAGCACGAGAGAGTCCTTGCCGCCGGAGAACAGCAGCGTCGGCCGCTCGAAGGCGCCGGCCACTTCCCGCAGGATGAAGATCGCTTCTTCCTCGAGCGCGTCCAGGTGGCGATTGCTGATGCGCCCCAGCAGCTGGGGTTCCGTACGGGCGTTCATGCGGCGACTTTCTCTTCCTTGTTCACGTGCAGGCCGCATTCCTTGGCGGCTTCGTCCTCCCACCACCAGCGGCCGGCGCGGAAGTCCTCGCCCAGGCTGATGGCGCGCGTGCAGGGCGCGCAGCCGATGCTCGGATAGAACTGGTCGTGCAGCGGGTTGTAGTCCACGCCTTCGGCCTGGATGTAGTGCCAGACGTCGCCCCAGGTCCAGTTGGCCAGCGGGTTGATCTTGGTGCGCGCCTCGGCCGTGTCCACCAGCGGGACTTCGGCGCGCGTGGAGGACTGCTCGCGGCGCAGCCCCGTGATCCAGGCGCGCTGGCCGGCGAGCGCGCGCTCCAGCGGCTCCAGCTTGCGGATGCCGCAGCAGGCCTTGCGCAGTTCGATGCTGCGGTACATGGCGTCCTTGCCTTCGCGGCCGACGAAATGCACCACCGACTCCTGCGCCGGGCGGAACACCTCGATGCGCGTGCGCGAGCTGGCGCGGGTGCGCTCCAGCAGGTCCAGCGTCTCGCCGTGCAGCGCGCCCGTCTCCAGCACGAACACGGGGATGTCGAGCTCCAGCGCGTTGATCAGGTGCGTGACCACCACGTCCTCGGCGCCGAGGCTCGACGCCTGCTTCAGGGGCGCGTACTCGGAAGCAGCGCGGAGCAGCAGCTTGCGCGTCTCCGCGAGCTTGGCGTCGAAGTCCTTCGAGGCGCGGGCATGCAGGTCGATCGCGCCCATCTCAGGTCCTCGCGAACAGGGGCTGCGTCACCACGGCGTCGCCCTGGTAGAACTCGGGGTAGCGGGCGAACTGCCGCTCGGCGTCCGCCGGGTCCTTGCCTTCCTTGAGGACGGCGCTGGAGAAGCCCACGCGGTACATCTGCACCAGCTGGTCGACCAGCACGTCCCCGGTCGCGCGGATGTCGCCGGTGAAGCCCCGGCGCTGCCGCAGCAGGCGCGCCTGCGTGAACGCGCGGCCGTCGGTGAACTTGGGGAAGTTCAGCTCGATGCGGTCCACGCCTTCCAGCGGCGCCTCCAGCGCGTCGGCGTCGTTGGCGAGCACGAGGACGTTCAGGTTGTCGGCCGGCACGGCGCCGGCGGTGAGGAGGGTGATCATGCGGTTTCGCGTTCCACGAAGCGGGCGCCGTTGGCGGCGGCCTTGAAGGGATCCATGCCTACGCGGCGCAGGGTGGTGATGAAACTTTCGGCCTTGCCGTCCGCGCCGGCCTGGCGGATGCGGCGGTAGGTGTCGAGCACGGCTTCGATCACGACGGGCACTTCGGCCGCGGAGAAGGACGGTCCCACGACCTTGCCGGGCAGCGCGGGGCCGGACAGTGTCGTCCCGTCGGAGCCGCCCAGGGTCACCTGGTACCACTCCTTGCCGTCCTTGTCGACGCCGAGGATGCCGATGTGGCCGGCGTGATGGTGGCCGCAGGAGTTGATGCAGCCGGAGATGTTCAGGCGGATGTCGCCCAGGTCGAACTCTTCGTCGAGATCCTGGAAACGCTGGCTCAGCGCCTCGGCGATCGGGAGCGAGCGCGCGTTGGCCAGCGAGCAGAAGTCGCCGCCGGGACACGCGATCATGTCCGTCAGCAGGCCGATGTTCGGCTTGGCGAAGCCCGCCTTGCGCGCGGCAGCCCACAGGGCCGGCAGGTCGTCCTGGTGCACCCAGGGCAGCATCAGGTTCTGTTCGTGCGTCAGCCGCGCCTCGCCGGCGGAGAAGCGGTCCGCCAGGTCGGCGGCGGTTTCCATCTGTTCTGCGGTGGCGTCGCCAGGCGCATAGCCCAGGCGCTTGAACGACAGGGTGACGGCGCGCAGCTCCGGCTGCTTGTGCGGACGCACGTTGCGCTGCAGCCAGCGCTGGTACTGCGGGTCCGCCTCGGCGTCGGCGCGCACGATCGCGTGCACCTGCGCCTCGGCGCCCTTGCGCGTGTGCGGCTGGATGGCGGGCGCCACGAACGATGCGGCCACCCGGTCGTACTCCGCCTGCGTCAGCGTGTGCGGGCCGCCGTCGTGCTCCACGATCGCGCGGAACTCCTCTTCCACCTTGTCGATGTAGCGCTGGCCTTCGGCCTTCACGAGGATCTTGATCCGCGCCTTCCAAAGGTTGTCGCGGCGGCCGTACTCGTTGTAGACGCGGATGCACGCCTCGATGTAGTTCAGGACTTGCTGCCACGGCAGGAATTCGCGCACCACCGTGCCGATGATGGGGGTGCGGCCCATGCCGCCACCCACGTGCACGCGGAAGCCCAGTTCGCCCGCGTCGCTCTTCACCAGCTGCAGGCCGATGTCGTACCAGCCGAGCGCGGCGTGGTCTTCCGTCGACCCGTTCAGGGCCACCTTGAACTTGCGGGGGAGGAACGCGAACTCGGGATGCAGCGTGCTCCACTGGCGCAGGATCTCGGCGAACGGGCGGGGGTCCGCCACCTCGTCGACGCCGATGCCGGCGAATTCGTCCGTCGTGATGTTGCGGATGGTGTTGCCGCTCGTCTGGATGCCATGCATGTTCACGCTGGCCAGCAGCTCCATCACGTCGGCCGCCTTCGTGATCGGGATCCAGTTGAACTGCACGTTCGTGCGCGTGGTGAAGTGTCCGTAGCCGGACTTCAAGTGCGTGGCGACCGGCGCGCCGCCGGGCACGGGCACCTCGCCGAGCGCCGACTGCCTGGCCTGCGCGTCGCGCAGCAGCCCGGGATCGGGCTGGTCGTATTCACGCGCGACCTTCGCCAGCGCGCGCAATTGCAGGCTGGAGATGTCGCCATAGGGCACGGCCACGCGCAGCATGGGCGCGTAGCGCTGGATGTACCAGCCGTTCTGCAGCCGCAGGGGCCGGATCTCCTCGTCGCTGAGCTTGCCCGCCTGCCAGCGCTCGAGCTGGTCCCTGAACTGGGCGGCCCGGGCCCTGACGAATTGCCGGTCGAATTCTGTGTATTGGTACATGTGGAACGTCGCTGTCTGCCCACGCGCGCGGGCTGGAGGCAGGACTTTAGGGACGGGCCTTATGGAACCAAACTATTTTTTTATTCCGGCCTTATGCGGATAAGCTTATGCACCAGCATCGACGCGGCTTTCCGGCCTGTCTTTCCGCAAGTGCGGATAAGGCCCGAAGGGCCGGTTTCAGGGGGGACGACACAGCGACATGGCGCAGCGCATCTTCATCCAGGTGCTCGGCTTCTCCGACGAGGAGCGGCACGCATTGAACACCGTGTTCAGGCTGTCCGAGCAGTGCCTCACCATGTACCAGCTCTGGACGCCCGAGGCGCCGGAGCCGGCGCGGGTCGCCTTGCTCGACGCGCAAAGCCACGAAGCCCGCCTCCACGCCGTGTCCCCGAGCAACGAGGGCCTGAAGATGTTGTGGGTTGGCGACAATCCGCCGCCGAATGTCTGGCGCGCGTTCGTGCGCCCGCTTCCGTGGCCCGAGATCCTCGAAGCACTCGACGCCATGTTCGCCGTGGACCAGGGCATCGACCTGGAGCTCGACGCCGCCCTTCCCGAGCCGATGTCTCCGAAGCTCGCGTTGATCGTCAGCCCCGACCGCGACGTCCGGCTGTATCTGCGCGCGCGGCTCGCGCTGGCGCGGGTCACCCTTGCCGACGAGGCCGAAAGCGCCACGGGAGCGATGGATCTCGCACGCGACAAGCAGTACGACGTGGCCCTCGTCGATTGCGGCGTCAGCGACATGACGGCCTGGGCCCTGCTGCGACAGTTGCGCAAGGGCCGCCGTCCGGTGGCGCACGTGGCGCTCACCAAGCAGCGCCGTTCGCTCGCGGAGCACGTCCGCGCGTGGGTCGGCGGCGCCGAGGCCTTGCTCGACCAGCCGCCGCATCCCGCGCGGCTGGATGCCTGGTTGAGCCGCTTCTAGCGGCCTGCGTCCAGCGCCTGCGCCAGACGTGCAGGCAGCGGCAGCGGTTCCGCGTGCAGCCGGGCCGCCAGCAGTTCGCCGCACAGCGCGGCGAAGGTGAGGCCGCGTGAACCCATGGCGGTGCTGACCCACAGGCCCGGCTCCAGTTCCCCCACCAGCGGACGACGGTCCGCCGAGGCACAGCGAACTCCCGTCCAGGAACGCACTTCGCCGCGGTCCCTGGCCGCTTCCATCGCGGAAGCCGCGCGTGGCAGCACCTGCCGAACGCGTTCGACATTGGCCACGGTGTCCTCGTCGCGGACGGCAGGGTCCTGGTCACCGCGCCTGTAGCTGGAGCCGGTGATCCAGGCGCCGCGATCCACCAGCGGAACGTGCGGGATGAAGTGCCCGTTGCCATTGACGGGAAACGGCGGCATGGCCCGCGTTCCCTCCTCGCGCGGGGCCCAGGTCACCTGGCCGCCCACTGCATGCAGCGCAAGGCGCTCACCGAGCAATGCCTGGCTTCCGAGCGCAGCGGCGACCACCACGACGTCCGCTTCGTCAAGCAGCTGTCCGCGATCCCCAGCGATGCGCCAGCGTGCGCTGTCACGCGCAATGCTCGTCACCGTGCGACCTCCGAAAAACCGGACACCGGGCTCGCGCAGCCACAGCCGCACCAGCGCCGCCGGTTCGATCCATGCCGCCGTCTCGTGCCACCAGGCAGCGTCGGTCACGGGGATGCCTGCGGACAGCTTCTGCGCGTCGCTGGCTTCGCGGCTCCACGCCGCCAGGTCCTCGCCCAAGGCCGGCAATCCACGATGGTCGTTGCCGCGCCATTCCAGCACACCCGTATCGCCCCATTCCAGGCCCCTGGCGAGTCCTTGGCGCGCCTGCTCCAGGGTGAGGCGCACGCCGGCACGCGACAGGCGAGACAGCAGGTTGTCGTCCGGCGATTGGTGCGGCGCCAGCAGTCCGGCGGGCAGGCTGGATGCGCCGCGCGCCGGCGCCGCCGCGGCATCGAGCACGCGGACCTGCCACCCGCGCCGCGCGAGGCTGGCCGCCGCGGCGGCTCCTGCCAATCCGGCGCCGACCACGACGGCCTCGCCGGCGACCGTGACGTGGTCGTGGTCCAGCGCCTTCATCGGCCAGGCCGGGTCGTAGCGTCCGGTCCGGTCCTCCACCTGCCAGCCGCAGGTCCGCAGGACGTGCGCCAGCGACTCCGTCATGGCCATCGAGGTCAGGACAGCGCCGCGGACGCACAAGCGCGTGACTGCCTTCACCGCCTCCATCGTCCACGCCAGGGGCGCAGCGGCGTCCAGGAAGACCGCGTCCGCACGAAATGCCTGCTCGCGAAGCATGGCGGCCCGTTCGCCGACGCAAAGCGTCAACAGCACGCGCCCCTCTTCGAAGGAAAGGCGATGGAATCCCGGCAGCAATCCGTGCCATTGCGACGCCATGGCCTGCGCCAGCGGCGCCAGCAGCGAATCCGCGTTCGCGGCGCGCAGCAGTTCGTCGACGCTGGGTGGCCGTTCGACGATCGCGGCCACGTGCAGCAGCCCGGGCCGCAGCGGGTCGCCGCGCCAGGCCTGCCAGGTCGAGAGGAAATTCAGCCCTGCGCCAAACCCGGCATCGAGAACGCGCCATTGCGGGCGCCGTTGCCAGGCGTGGCGCATCGCCTCACTGCGTGGGTGGGACGTAGCCCGCCGCGGCGTCCGCGCCGCTGCCGAAGAAGTGGTTCTCCATCTGCCGCTTCAGGTACTCGCGCGCCCGCTGGTCGGCCAGGTTCAACCGGTTCTCGTTGACCAGCATCGTCTGGTGCTTCAGCCAGGCCGCCCAGGCCTCCTTGCTCACGCTCTCGTAGATGCGCTTGCCCAGTTCGCCGGGATACGGGGGGAAATCCAGGCCCTCGGCTTCGCGGCCGAGCTTGATGCATTGAACCGTGCGTGCCATCACGCCTCCTCGGAATTTGGGGGATATGGGGTTTCGGAGATGAGCTTATGCGGATTAACAAACGACAACTCTGTCGTTCGCGTTGCGCCCGCCGGCTTCCAGAATGCGCCCACTTCTCAACAAGGACGCCTTCCATGAGCCTTCGCCGCGACTTTATCAAGATTCCCCTGGCCCTCGCCGCAGCGGCCACCCTCGGCCTCGCCGGCGTCCCGGCCATTGCCCAGTCCGTCCAGCTGCTGAATGTCTCGTACGACCCCACCCGTGAGCTGTACGTGGAGTTCAACCGGGCCTTTGCCACCTACTGGAAGGCCAAGACCGGGCAGGACGTTTCCATCAAGCAGTCGCACGGCGGGTCGGGCAAGCAGGCCCGTTCCATCATCGACGGGCTCGATGCCGACGTGGCCACGCTGGCCCTGGCCGGCGACACCGACGCGCTGGTGAAGCACGGCGGCTGGCTGGCGGCGGACTGGCAGAAGCGGCTGCCGCACAACTCCTCTCCCTACGCCTCGACGATCGTCCTGGTGGTGCGCCAGGGCAACCCGAAGGGCATCAAGGACTGGGACGACCTGGTCAAGCCCGGCATCAGCGTGATCACGCCGAACCCGAAGACGTCCGGCGGCGCACGCTGGAACTACCTGGCCGCCTGGGAGTTCGGCAAGCGCAGGCTGGGCGGCGATGCCAAGGCAAAGGAGTTCGTCGCCAGGTTGTTCGCCAACGTCCCGATCCTGGACACGGGCGCGCGCGGCTCCACGATCACTTTCGCCCAGCGCAACCAGGGCGACGTGCTGATCGCGTGGGAGAACGAGGCCTACCTGCTGGAGAAGGAGTTCGGCAGCAAGGTGGACGTGGTGTACCCGTCGCTGTCGATCCTGGCGGAGCCGCCGGTCGCCGTGGTGGACAAGAACGTGGACCGCAAAGGAACGCGCGCCGCGGCCGAGGAATACCTGAAGTACCTCTACACGGAGGAGGGCCAGGACATCGCCGGCAAGAACTTCTACCGGCCCACGCTCTCGCAGAAGGCCCAGGCCAAGTACGCGAAGCAGTTCCCGAAGCTGAACCTGTTCACCATCGAACAGGCCTTCGGCGGCTGGGCCAAAGCCGACAAGGAACACTTCGCGGATGGCGCGAGCTTCGACCAGCTCTACTCGCGCCGATAGCCGCGGTCAGGCTGCCAATACCGCCTCGGGCTGGTTGGCGGCCGGGGCCGTCAGCGCCTTGATCGTCACGTCAGCCGCGCTCAGGGCGTCAGCCTTGGCCGCGTCGCCCATCGCCACACCCTCGGCGCGCACGATCTGCACGTCCGTGATGCCGAAGAAGCCGAACACCGTCTTCAGGTAGCTCTCCTGATGGTCCAGGCCCGCGAGCGCCGGGTTGGTGGAGTACACACCGCCGCGCGTCGACGCCACGATCACCGTCTTGCCGCCGGCCAGGCCCTTGGGGCCCTTGTCGGTGTAAGTGAAGGTGCGGCCGGCCTGCGCGATGCGGTCGACCCAGGCCTTCAGCTGCGTGGGGACCGAGAAGTTGTACATCGGCGCGCCCACGACCACCACATCGGCCGCCAGGAACTGGCTGACCAGCTTTTCCGAGATCTCGTTCTCACGGCGCTGCACGTCGGTCAGGCCTTCCGCGTTCGGGCCGACGCGAAAGCCGAGCGAGTCCACCGAAAGGTGGCTGGGGGTATCCACCGCCAGGTCGAGGTACTCGACGACGGTGCCGGGGTGGGTGGCGCGCCATTGGGCGACCAGGCGCTCCGTCAGTTGGCGGGAAACCGAGTTGCCGCCGAGCGGGCTGGAATCGATGTGAAGC
>JAJNBO010000444.1 GCA_021156245.1 Ramlibacter sp.
GAACTTGCCGATGATGCCGCCCATGAAGCCGATGGGCAGGAACACGGCGACGATGGAGAAGGTGGTGGCCAGCACCGCCAGCCCGATCTCCTGCGTGCCCTCCAGCGACGCCTGGTAAGGCGGCTTGCCCATCTGCACGTGCCGCACGATGTTCTCGCGCACGACGATCGCGTCGTCGATCAGCAGGCCGACGCAGAGCGACAGCGCCATCAGCGTCACCATGTTGATGGAGAAGCCGAAGGCGTACATGAACAGGAAGGTGCCGATCAGCGCGATGGGCAGCGTGAGCCCGGTGATGACCGTGGAGCGCCAGGAATTGAGGAAGAGGAAGACGATCAGCACGGTGAGGATGGCGCCTTCGATCAGCGTGCGCCGCACGTTCTCCACCGAAACGCGGATCGGCCGGGAGGCGTCGGTCACGGACTCCAGCTTCAGCCCGGCGGGCAGTTGCGGCTGCATTTCCGCCAATGCGCCGCGCAGGCCGTCGATCACCGCGATGGTGTTCTCGTCCTGCGACTTCTGCACCTGCAGCAGCAGCGTGCGCTGGCCGTTGTAGAGCGCGAGGCTCTCCACCTCCTGGCCGCCGTCCGCGATGCGGGCGACCTGCTCGACACGCACCGGAGCGGTCCCCTTGCGTGCGACGATGATGCGGCCGAAATCCTCCGGCCGCTGCATGCGCGCGTCGATCTGCACCACGCGCTCCTGCGCGAGCGAGCGGATGGCGCCCACCGGCAGGTCCTGGTTCTCGCTGCGCACGGCGTTCACCACCTGGTCGGCGGTGATGCCCAGCGCCTCCATCGCCGCCGGGTCGAGGTAGATGTTGATCTCGCGCTTGGTGCCACCCACCAGGGCGACGGAGCCGACGCCGCGCACGTTCTCCAGCCGCTTCTTCAGCACCTGGTCGGCCCAGTTCGTCAGCTCCACCGCGGTCATCGGCCGCGCGCCCTTCGCGTCATCCGGCAGCACCGCCAGCGACCAGATCGGCCGGCTCGCGGGGTCGAAGCGCAGCACCCGCGGCTCCTTCACCTCGGTGCGGAAGGTCGGCCGGACCGCGGCGATCTTCTCGCGCACGTCTTCGGCGGCCTTGCGCCCGTCGATGTGCAGCTGGAACTCGATGATGACGACCGACTGGCCTTCGTAGCTGCGCGAGGTGAGCGCGTTGATCCCGGCGATGGAGTTCACCGCCTCCTCGATCTTCTTGCTGACCTCGCTCTCGACGATCTCCGGGGCGGCGCCGGGGTAGTCCGCCGTCACCACGACGACGGGGAAGTCGATGTTCGGGAACTGGTCGACCTTGAGCCGGCCGTACGAGAACAGCCCGAGCACCACGATGGCGAGCATGACCATCGTGGCGAAGACAGGGTTCTTCAGGCTGACGCGGGTGAACCACATGTCAGGGGCTCTCCCTCCCCCGCTGGGGGAGGGCCGGGGTGGGGATACTGGTGAACTTCACCATCGTGCCTTCGCGCAGCGGTCCGACGTGCCCACGCACGACCATCGCACCGGCACTCAATCCACTCACGCCGACCCAGGTTTCCTTCTCGGCCTCGCCACGCGCGCCGGGCTGCACCGGCTTGTGCAGGATGCGCTTGTCCTCCACCACCTGCACGTATGGCGCCGGCTTGTCGGTGCGCAGCGCGGTGAGCGGCACCGCCACGGCGGAGACGCCACCGGTGGCCACGGTGCCCTGGGCGAACAGGCCCTGCCGCAGGCCGGCGGTGTCCGCGATGGAGAGGTACGCCAGGACGCTGCGGCTGCCCGCCTGCGCGCTGGGGTTGATGCGCGCGACGCGCGCCGCCACCGGATGCGGGCTGCCTTCCACCTGCAGCCGGGCCGACTGGCCCACGCGCACGTTCACGGAGTCGCCTGGACTCAGCGCCGCCTCCATCTCCAGCCGGCTGAGGTCCACGATCTCGATCACGCGGGCGTCGAGGGCGATGCGTTCGCCCGGCTGGGCAAGGCGCTGCGCCACGATGCCGGAGATCGGCGCGCGCAGCACGGTGTCGTCCATCGCCTTGCGCGCCATGTCCACGGCCGCCAGCGCCGCCTTGTGGGTGGACTGGGCCGCGGCCAGGTTGTTCTGCGAGGTGTCCAGCGCCGAGCGCGAGATGAAGCCCTGGTCGACCAGCGCCTTGTTGTTGTTGTACTGGCGCTCGGCGATGTCGATCTGTGCGCGTGCCGCATCGGCCTGCTGCTGGGCCTGCTGCATGCGGGCGCGATACTCCACCGGGTCGACGCGCGCGACCACCTGGCCGGCCTGCACCGGGTCGCCCTCGCGCAGCGCCAGGCCTTGCAGCTCGCCGGGCACGCGCGCCTTCACGAAGGCGGAATTCACCGCCCGCAGCGAGCCGGAGATCGGGAGGCCGCGCTGCAGCTCACGCTGCTCCGCGTGCACGACGTCGGCCTGCGCCAGTTCCACCATGGGCTCGGCGCGCTGCGCCGCCTGCTGCGCCTGCGCCACCTGCACCGCACGGCGCGCGGTGATCGCACGCCAGGCGCCGATCACCACCACGGTGACCAGCAGGACGGCGAGCAGCCACTTCCAGTTCTTCTTCATGCGCCGTCCCCGTCCCGCACGCACAGGCCCTGCAGCAGCGTCTCCACCTGCGACTGGACATAGCGCTCCGGGTCCAGCGGGTAGTCCTGCGGCTGGCAGACGCCCAGCGAGTGCTTCATCATGATCAGGAAGATCATGGGCGCGACGATGCTGAACACCGCGTACTCCATGTCGAGCGGACGGAACTCGCCGCGGTCGACGCCGCGCTGCAGGATGCGGCGCACGAGGTCGGTGCCAGGACGGATCACCTCCTGCTGGTAGAAGGCGGCCAGTTCCGGGAAGTTGCGGGCCTCGCTGATCATCAGCTTGGTGATGCCCGAGGCGCGGGTGGCGCCGATGCGCTCCCACCAGATGCGCATGCAGTAGCGCACCATGTCGGCGGTGGAGCCTTCGAAGGTTTCGAACTCCTCGTTCCACTCAGAGAAGCGGCCCGAGAGGTTCTCGCGCACCACGGCCTTGAACAGTTCTTCCTTCGAGGGGAAATACAGGAACAGCGTGCCCTTGGAGACGCCGGCGCGCGCGGCGACCTCCTCCGACCGGGTGGC
>JAJNBO010000445.1 GCA_021156245.1 Ramlibacter sp.
GCGGCGGGGCCCTTCGTCAAGTTGCTGTCGGCGTCCACCCAGGCCATCCTGAAGCTGCTGGCGATCGACACCACCACGCCCCGCGGGATGACCGAGGAAGAGATCGCCCACAGCTTGGAGGAAGGCGTGGACGCCGGCGTGATCGAGCAGCACGAGCACCAGATGGTGCGCAACGTGTTCCACCTCGACGACCGCGCCCTCACGTCCATGATGGTGCCGCGCAGCGACATCCAGTGGATCGACGCGGACACCAGCGTGCGCGAGGCGCTCGCCCGTGCGGGCGCGGGCGAGGCGCACTCGTGGTATCCGGTGTGCCGCGGCTCGCTCGACGACGTGGTGGGGCTGATCAGCGTGTCGCGCCTCATTTCCCTGGGACCCGACCACGAAGGCTCCATCGCGCCGCATTCCGTTCCGGCCGTGTTCGTGCCCGAGACGCTGTCGGGCATGGAGCTGCTCGAGCAGTTCCGCATCCAGTCCGCGCGGCTGGTGTTCGTGGTCGACGAATACGGCGTGGTGCAGGGCCTGATCACGCCCCACGACCTGCTCGAAGCCATCACCGGCGAACTGCAGCCGGGCGGGGAAGACGAGGCATGGGCCACGCAGCGCGGAGACGGCTCCTGGCTGCTCGATGGAATGATGCCGGTGTCGGAACTGAAGGCGCGGCTGGACATCCGCGAGTTGCCCGAGGAAGACAAGGGCCGCTACAACACGCTGGCCGGCCTCATGATGTCCGTGTCGGGGCGGCTGCCGGAGGTCGGCGAGCGCATCGACGTGGGCCACTGGGTCTTCGAGGTGGTGGACCTGGACGGCCGCCGCATCGACAAGGTCCTGGCGCAGCCGGCGCCGCAGCCGGGCGCAGTTGCGGCGGACGGTTAGCGCGGGAGATCGCGATGTCGGACCTGGTGTACTACGAAAAACCGGTGCTGCTCGATCGGGACAGGCACCGCCGTCGCCGCATCCGCCCCGGGGCGAGCTTCGCGTTCGCCCGCAAGGCCAACTCGCTCTATCTCGCCGGCGCCGAATTCGCCGAGGCGTGCAAGGAGTACGCGATCGTCTTCACGCGCGGCGGCAACGGGCGCGTGATCCCGGTGGTGATGCTGGGCCTGCGCGCGCGCGAGAACCTGTACGTGGACGAGGAGGGCGGCTGGCGCGGCCGCTACATCCCGGCGTTCGTGCGCCGCTATCCCTTCGTGCTGGCCGAGCTGCCGGGGCAGGCTTCGCTCGCCGTGTGCATCGACGAGTCCTATCCAGGCGTGAACGACACGGAGGGCGAACCGCTTTTCGACACCTCGGGCAACGACACGCCGTTCCTGCGCAATGCGCTGGACTTCCTGACCGCGTGCCAGCGCGAGTCGCTGCGGACCGACGCCTTCTGCCAGCGACTGGACCAGGCCGGGTTGCTGACCGAGATGCAAGCACGCGCAGACCTGGTGGACGGCCGGACGTTCAGCGTGCAGGGCCTGCTGGTGGTCGACGAGAAGATGCTGGCCGCCTTGCCCGACGCGACCGCGCTGGCGTTGTTCCGCGCCGGCGAGCTGCACCTGGTGGCCATGCACCTGCTGTCGCTGTCGAACATGCAACAGCTGGTCGACCGGCTCGCGCAACGCAAGGTCCCGCAGGCGCCGCGGCCGGGGGCCTGAGGCCGCCGGTCAGGCGGGGCTGTGGCTGGGCGAGAAGGCGGACGGGTCGATCACTTCCAGGGCGCCCTCGTCCATCAGCTTCGTCAGCAAGGCGTCCAGCTGGCCGGGCGCCATCGTGCAGCGCGAGAGCAGCCATTGCCGGTTCACCGGCTGGCTGCTCATCACCGACAGCATGCGGTAGATCTCGGCCGTCCGGCCTGCTTCAGGCAGGCTGGGCCAGGCTTTGAGGCGGAAGATGAGATGGGAGCCGAAGCTTCCGCAGGAGTCCGCCCGGCGCTCCGTCAACAGTCGCCGCAGCAGGTCCGAAATCCATGTAAGCATGCACACAGTGTCGCTGCGGATGAGCAGGCGACGCTAAGGGAAACAGCGCGACACATTTAGGACGTTTTCTTACGAAGTCTGCGACCACTTCAGGTCCATTCGCCCAACAAGGGTTGCGTCCGCGCCCACAGCCCGCGAAGTGCGGCGACCCGCTCCGCCGCATCGCCGGGCCAGCCCGCCTTGGACAGGCTCTCCAGTTGCGACGCAGCCTCGTGAATCGCCATCGCGCCGACGTTGCCGGCCGAACCCTTCAGGGCATGGGCGGCGGTGGCCAGGGCCTCGGCGTCCTTGCTGGCCACCGCAGCGTCGAGCGCCTGCAAGCGCTGCGGCGTGTCCTTCAGGAACAGTCCCAGCACCTCGCGCGTCATCGTGAGGTCCTCGTCGTCGTACTCCCGGAATTCCGCCAGCCGCGCCGGATCGAGCAGCAGCGCCTCCGCGGCCGGGGCCGCTTCACCGCCGGCGACGGCTCCGCTTGCGGACTGCCGGGACCCGGCGATCCAGCGCTCCAGCGCCTGCGCCAGCGCGGCCACCTGCAACGGCTTGGTCAGGTAGTCGTCCATGCCCGCTTCCATGCAGCGCTCGCGGTCCTCGGCGGAGGCCGCGGCCGTCACGGCGATGATCGGCGGCGACGCGCGGCCGCGCGCCGCCTGGATCTGGCGGGTGGCCTGCAGCCCGTCGACGCCCGGCATGTTGACGTCCATCAGGATGGCGTCGAGGCGCTCGCCATGCGCCGCGGCGTGGGCGACGGCCTCCACCGCCTCGCGGCCGTCGGTGGCGGTGAGCACTTCGTACCCGAGCTTGAGCAGCATCGCGCACGCCACTTTCAGGTTGACGGCGTTGTCGTCGGCCACCAGCACGGTGGCATCCTTGCTCTCCGGACCGGTTGCGCCGGCCTGCGCGATCGCGGCGCCGTCGCGCGAGACGCTTCGCAGCAGGCTGTCGAACAGCTGGTTCTGCCGCGCCGGCTTGAGCAGGCGCGCTTCGAACAGCTGCGCGCTGTCGTCGGCCGCCGGCATGAAGCCGGAGCTGAGCAGCACCATCGGGATGCGGGCCCACTCGGGGCGCTCCTTGACCGCGCGGGCCAGCGCCACGCCATCCATCTCCGGCATGTGCATGTCCGTGATGACCAGGTCCGGCAG
>JAJNBO010000446.1 GCA_021156245.1 Ramlibacter sp.
CGAAGGCGGCCCGCGCGGCTGCCAGGTCCTGCAGCAGCAGGCAGGACCAGCCCAGGGCATGCCAGGTGCCGATGTGGCCCGGCATCGTGCGGATGGCCTGCTCGAAATGACTGCGTGCCTCTGCAAAGCTGCCGCCTTGCAAGCTGGACAGGCCGAGCGCCGACCACGCACGTCCATCGCGCCGATTGCGCTGCAGCGCACGTTGCAGAAAGTGGGCGGCGGATTGCGTTTGGCGCCGCGCAAGGGCGACGTAGGCAGCTGCAACCAGCGCGTCCGTGGCCGGCTGGGGAACGCGCATTGCCTGGTCAGCCAGCGCGCTCGCTGCCGGGAAACGCTCGAGGTCGATCGCGATGAGGCTGGCCACGCCCATGGCTTGTGGCTGCAGACGTTCGCGCGTTTGCTCCTGCTCGACCCAGTCCCATGCTGTGGCCAGGTCCCCGAGGTGATGGGCGGCACGCAGCCAGAGGACCTGCAGCCGGTCCAGCATTCCGCGGTCGCCGGCGAACTCGGCGAGGACGGGGCCGACGATGTCGCGGCAGGCAGCATGCCGACCGGCGCACAGATGCACCAGCGCGATGTCGTGCACGAGCGCCGGGTCGTTTCCGGCGTCGGCGCGAAGACGTTCCAGCACGTCCAGCGCCTCCTCCCACTGGCAACGCGCCATCGCCACGTGCGCCCGGCGATGCAGCCAGGCGCCGGGCTCGAGCTTGTGGTGTTCGGCGCTTTCGATCGCGCGCAAGGCCGTGTCGTGGTCACCCGCCGCCAACGCCGCGTCGCACACCTCGGCGAGCAGATGTGGATTGGAAGGGTCTTGCGCCAGGTAGCCCTGGAGCTGGCGGAGCCGAACGTCACGCGGAGCCGCAGTCGAATCCATCGCGTGTACCTTCCCTAGCAAGAGAGATCCCAATCCGCTGCCGCCCCGAGCAATTTTCGCACGTGCAACAAGGCCTGTTTGTGAATCTGCGAGATGCGGCCCTTCGTGAGTTGGAGGTCGGAGGCGATGCGCTCGAAGGGAACGTCCTGAAGGTAGTGGCTTTTGAGGACGGTGCGCTCCTGCACCGGCAGCCGTTCGACGGCGCGCAGGAGCCGCTCGCGTACCTGCTTCAGCTGGACGCCCTGGTAGAAGTGCAAGGCATCCGTCGCGCCAGGGAGCTCGACCATCGCCGTGCCCTCCAGCATCCAGCACACGGCCAGGCCCACGCCGACCTCGGACACGAAGCGCATCAGCTGTTCAGGTGTCTGGGAGCCGCCCGTTCCGCCAGCCTGCGCCAGTGCGCTGTCACGCACGTCCTGGAGCCGGTCCTTGCGAAGTCGCTGGCGCATGGCGATCTGCTGCTGCTTCTCGGTCAGCTTCTCAAGGCCGTTCAGGATGGCGCCATGCATGCGGCGGGCAGCGAAGGTACGGAACTGCACGCCGCGCGCAGGGTCGAACCGGTCCATCGCTTCGAGCAGGCCGACGCAGGCCAGCTGCTGGTAGTCACCGAACTCGATTTCGTCGTGGAATCGCTTGGAATAACGATTTTCGCGTAGAAGCCCGCTTCCTTTTCGAGGTTCTTGCGCCGCCGCTGCGCCTCCGCTTGGTCAATGAAGCCCATGTTGAGGTCGGCGTCGATGCTCATTTGCTGGCCGGGCATGCTGTCCAAGGTGAACCTGGCCGCCACCTCCGACACGCGTTGTGCGCCATTGGTGACCACCACGTACTGGACAACGATGAGGATCAAGAACACGATCAGGCCCACGACGTAGTTCCCTGCGACTACATACGAACCGATCGCGCCGATCACGCGGCCCGCGTCACCTTCCGAAAGGATCAGCCGGGTGGCGGCCACGTTCAGCGACAGCCGGAAGAGCGTCGCCACCAGCAGCAAGGAGGGGAAGGTGGAAAACTCGACCGGCCTCGTCATGAAGAACGTGAGCAGCAGGATGAGGAAGGCGAAACTGAAGTTCGCCAGCACCAGGAAATCCAGCAGCGGCTTCGGGATCGGAACGAAAAGCACTACCAGGACACCGAGGACGGCGAGCACCAGCACGACGTCCGAGTGCTTTCCGAGGAGAAGCTGAAGTCGGTTCATGCCGCCGCCCCCACGCTGGGCTGCCGCCGCTCGCGCATGGCGAACACCCAGACAATGATGCGCGCCACTTCCACATGGAAGCTTCCCGGCAGCGACTCCTGCAATCCGGCTTCGTGAAAGAGCCTTCGTGCCAAGGGTGGGTTCTGGACCACGACGATCCGGTGCCGCGCAGCGATTTCACGCATGGCTGCCGCGAGCTGGCCCGCGCCCTTGGCGACCACGAGCGGCGCATCCATCTCACCATGGACATACCGAAGGGCGACCGCATAGTGGGTCGGATTGGTCAGGACGACGTCCGCCGTGCGCGTGTTGTCCAGCGCCATGCTGCGCTTGAGCATCTCTCGTCGCAGCTCACGCAAGCGTGCCCGGATGCGCGGGTCGCCCTCCCGGTTCTTGTACTCGTCCTTCAATTCGCGGCGGCTCATGCGCATGCGGCGGCCGAACTCCGCGCGTGTGTACAGCAGGTCCACGAGGGCGAGAACCCCCAGCGCGATCACCAACTTCGTGCCCAGTGCACCCGCGTCTTCCACCAGCAGGTGCAGGAACGGCGCTGCCTCCAGCCCCTGGATCCGGTGGAATTGCGGCAGCAGCGCACGCAGGGCAAACCAGGCAGTGAGCCCGAGCACCACCAGTTTCACGCAGGCGCGTCCCAGCTCGAACAGGCTGCGCATCGAGAAGATCCGCTTCAGCCCTGTGGCGGGATGGATGCGGCTCATGTCCATGGCCAGCGGCTCCGCGGACAGGATCACGCCCGACTGGCATACCGTGGCGGCGATGGCCGTTGCCATCACCAGGACGAACAGGGGCAGGAGGAAGGAGACGCCGTCGCGGATCACCTGCGCGACGATGGGCCAGAGCGGCCGGCGCGCCACGTCGTCCTGTGCCATGGCGACGAACAGGTTCCGGCAGAGATCCAGCAGCTCCTTCATCGCGGCAACGCCATGCCAGCACAGGTAAAGCACGGCGACCGTGAGCACCGCCGCCGCGACCACTTCCGTGCTGCGCGCCGTCTGCCCCTTCTCCCGGGCCTTCTCCAGCTTGAACGGAGTCGCCGCCTCGCTTCGATCGAGGTCCTGTTCCGACATCACCGGGTCCCTGCGGTGGTCATCCAAGCGCTCCACGCCTGGAAGATGCCGGCGTAGAGCCGTGCTGCCGGCGCCCCCATGGCGGCCGCCCAAGCGCTCAAGGCCACCAAGCCCGCGACGATTTTCACGGGGATGCCCAGCACGAGCATGTTCATTTGCGGCAGGTTGCGCGAGACGACGCCGAGCGCGAAGTCCAGCAGCAGCAGGCTCAAGACCACCGGGCCCGCCAGCGCGAAGCCTAGACCAAACAACACGGCTGCCTGCCGCGTGATCGGCTCCGCCGCTGATGCCGCCGACCACCCGCTGCCGATCGGCATGCGCTCGACGCTGAAGGCGATGCCGCGCAGCAAGGCGTGATGTCCGTTGATCGCGAAGAAGAACACCACCGCGAACAAGCCGATGATGGCCGAGAGGATGGGTTGCTGGGTTCGCGTGAGGGGATCGAAGACCTGCGCGACGCCGAAGCCGATCTGGATGTCGGCGAGACGTCCCGCGAGCGCGAATCCCGCGAATGCCATGAGGACGCCGAAGCCAAGCGTCGCGCCGATGGCGGCCTCTTGCAACGCTGCGTAGACCAGTCCTCCGATGCTGTCCGGCGCCGCGGCCATCTGGTCCGCGAAGGGCAGCGCGATCACGCATGCAAGCCCCACGGTGATGAGGAGACGCGCAATCGTCGGCACCGGGATCGCATACAGCACGGGCGTCAACAACAGGAGCGCCGCGATGCGCGTGGCGAGCAGCAGGACGCCGGCGATCCAGGGTTCTCCGAGCATGGCGGCGAGGTGTGCCACGTCCGATCCTCAAACCAGCGTAGGGATTTGCGACCAGAGGCCGACCGCAAAATTGCAGAGTCTGCGCAGCATCCAAGGGCCGAACGCGATGATCGCGGCTCCAGCGACCAGCAGCTTCGGCACGAAGCTCAGGGACATTTCCTGCACCTGGGTGACCGCCTGCAAGATGCTGATGACGAGCCCGGCCAGCATCGTCAAGCCGAGGACTGGCAGGCTCACCAGCAAGCCTGTCCAGAACAGGTCCGCCGTCAACTTCAGGGCCAGGTCACCTTGCACTTGCACTCCCGCCAAACATCGGAAGTGGATCGTGCGCGCCTGCTCAGCCTGGTTCAGTGTTGAAAGTCACACCGCCAGGCCTCATTGGACCGTCGTCCAACTGGAGGGGGAGCCGCATGCACCTCCGCCGAAAACGTGCTCACGCGGAAAAGCAAAAAGCCCACCGAAGTGGGCTTCTTGTCTGAGCGTTTCCGCTGTCTGTTTGGTTGCGCGGGCAAGATTTGAACTTGCGACCTTTGGGTTATGAGCCCAACGAGCTACCAGGCTGCTCCACCGCGC
>JAJNBO010000447.1 GCA_021156245.1 Ramlibacter sp.
GCACATCATCGAGGCGCAGCAGCGCGCGATGGACGAAGACCCGGATTTCAAGCTGCTCGCCGTCGTTGCCGATGCGCCGCTGGCGCACTTTCGGCGCACCCTCGATCAGCTGATCGCGAAGGAGCGCGCGGCCGAGGCGACGGCACAGGCAGCCGCCACTGCGGAGTCACGCAAACCGCACGAGGAAGGCGTCCGCGCACCCCTTCCTTGACGTGGCGCAAAGGCCGCAGCGGCGCCGCTGCCCAGAATGCAGTTCATGGCTGCATTCGTTCCCTCGGGGCGCCTCGGGCGGCGCCGCTTGCTGCTCGCCGCAGCCGCGGGCTGCTGCACATCGTTCGCGGCGCGGTCGGCCGCGATCTACACGCCGCACGAGATCGCCGAGCAGTTCGAGCAACGTGTCGCGCGGCGGCTGCAACTGCCCGCGAGCGAGGGCCGGCTCTACGCGAGCATGACTGAACTGCAGGTCATGTCGGACAGGCACGGGTTGGTGGAGCCGCAATACCTGCTCCTGGTAGACGGCAATCCGAATGTCCAGGCGGCATTCCTGATGTGGCGCTTGGGGCCGGGGGCCTACGATCTGCTGGGCGCGTCACCGGTCTCCACGGGCGGGCCGGTTCAACCCGATTACCTCGAGACGCCCCAAGGCGTGTTCGAGCGGGCAGATGGAGAGCACGCATCCATGGGTCCCTGCGACTTGGTCAAGCCGCCGATCTGCCGCCGCGAGGGTGCGCGCGTGCTGGACTTCGGCTGGCAGCGTGCTCGCAATGCGAGTGGCCGCGGCCGGTTGATGCCCATGCGGCTGCAGGCGCGCGCCGCGAATCCGCTGGCCGAGCGCCGGCTGGGCACCGCATGCACCGACGGCTGCATCCTGCTGCCCGCGAGCCTGATGCACCTCCTGGACGAGCTGGGGCTGCTCGATGCGGGGCTGCAGCACGAAGCGGCTGCACGAGCCGCGACGCTGCCTTATCGCGGCCGCTACCTGGTGGTGGTGGACAGCGGTCGCGAAGAGCGGCCGCCCTGGAGTCCGGCGCCGCGGTGAACGGTTGCCGGGCGCTGCATCAGCCGGCCTTCTTGCGGCTGACCAGGACAATCCCCGCCGCGACGCCGCACAGCGCCAGCATCAGCTGCGGCGTGAGCGGCTCCTTGAGCAGCACCACGCCGAACACCAGCGCGAACACGGGTGTGAGGAAGGTGAAGGACGACATCTGCGTCGCCGGATAGTGCCGCAGCATCCACATCCACGTGAGGTAGCTGGCAAAGGCGCCGATCACGGTCTGCAGAGCGATTGATCCCCACGCGTAAGTCGAGTACGTCAACGACCAGGTCTCGCCCAGCGCCAGCGAGATGAACGGTGCGGCCACAGCCGTTACCGCCACCTGGTAGAACAAGGTCTTCTCGGCGCTCGCCCTGGCCATGTTGGAGGCGCGGATGACCAGCGTGGTCAGGCCCCACAGCACACCGGCGGCCAGCGCGAGCGCGTCGCCACGCAACTGGCGCGCCGTGCTGGCGCCGGTAAAGCCCTCGCTGAACGCAACGGCGACCGCTGCGAATGCGATCACCAGGCCCGCCCATTGGATCGGCCGCAATTTCTCCGCGGGAACCAACCGCGGCAGCAGCAGCGCCACCACGAACGGCGAGGTATAGAGAAACACCGTCAGGCGCGAAGCCGTGGTGTCGCGCAGGCCGAGGTAAATGCAGCTGAACTCGCCGGCGAAGAGGCCGCCGGCAAGCAGGCCGGCGCGCAGCGTGCCGTCGCGCGCGAACAGCTTGACGCCGCGCACCACGCACCAGATCCACAGCAACGCCGTGGCGCCGACGAAACGGATGGAGGCCTGCCACAGTGGTGGAACCTCGCCGACGGTGGTCTTGATCAGGATCTGCTGGAACCCCCAGAACAGACAGCAGGCGAGCAGCAGGGAAACCGCGAGCGTGTCGAGGTGCTGTTTTCGTTCGGTCATCGCTGCGAATGGTAGCGTGCCACCATGCCACTCGTCTCCCGGCCGTGATGGCCGTTGACGCATACGCGGTTCAGGCGCGCTGGGCCAGCTTGCCCAGCAGCTTCTTGAGCGCGATCTTCTCCTGTGCTTCCAGCGCGCGCAGCATCGCGGCCTCATGCGCGCGCGCCTTGTCCACCAGCGGGCGCACCAGCCGCTTGCCCGCCGCGGTCGCCATCACCAGCGTGCAACGCTGGTCTCCTGGATCGGCTTGCAGCGCCACCCAGCCCTGGTCGTTCATGCGCTGGACGAGCTTGGTCACGGTGGGCTGCTTGGCCAGCACTTCATGGGCCAACTGGCCCACGGTGAGTGGCGCGCCATCGTGCAGCGTAGCCAGAACGCGCCATTCGATGGAGCTCAGGCCGGCCGCGCGCACATGCGCGTCGAATTCCTTGTAGAGCGCGTGGTTGGCCTGGCCCAGGAGGTAGCCGAGATAGCTGTCCACGAAACGGGGCCCGCCACGCTTTGGGGCGGGCGGTCGACGCTCGACTGCGGCATTGCTCACAACGGATGCTCGGTGAAGTAGCGCCCGCCGTGGAACAAGAGCGGCGACGCGCCCGCGCGCCAGCTGCAGCGCTCCACCTCGCCGACGAAGATTACGTGGTCGCCTTCCTCGTAGCGGCTGCGGTTGAAGCATTCGAAGGTGGCGGACGCGCCGGCGAGCAGCGGCGCACCACCCATGCCGTCGGTGAAGCTCACGCCGGCCCAGCGGTCCGCGCCCTTGAGCGCGAAGCGCTCCGCGAGCGGCTTCTGGTCGGCGGCGAGCACATTGATCGCGTAGTGCGAGCCGGCGCGGAACGCAGGCAGTGAAGCGGCGGCCTGTGCAAGGCTCCACAGCACCAGCGGCGGATCGAGCGAGACGGAGTTGAATGAGTTGGCCGTGAGCCCGATCACCCCGTCGGGTGTCCTCGCCGTGACGATGGTGACGCCGGTGGCGAACATGCCCAGTGCGGTGCGGAACTCCTGCGTGGAGAAGCTCGGCGGGTGGGCCTTGCGGGGTGGGTTCATCTGGCTGATTGCATGAATTTTCATGTATTATGGGGCAAACCGGAAAGCCCATGTTGCAGCATCCCCTGGAACCCGCCTGGGTCGA
>JAJNBO010000448.1 GCA_021156245.1 Ramlibacter sp.
GGCCGCCGCCACGCGCGCGCTGGAGTCGATGATCGGCGCGGTGAAGACCACGCTGAAGAAAGGCGGATCGGTTTCGCTCGTCGGATTCGGCACTTTCGCCGTCGGCAAAAGGGCCGCCCGGAGCGGCCGGAATCCCCGGACCGGCGCGCAGATTAAAATCAAGGCTGCCAAGGTGCCCAAGTTCCGACCCGGCAAGGCGCTCAAGGATGCGCTGAACTGATTCGGAGACCCCGGTGGGGTGCTTAGCTCAGCTGGTAGAGCGGCGCCCTTACAAGGCGTAGGTCGGCGGTTCGATCCCGTCAGCACCCACCAAGATGAGAAAAGGCGAACCGAGGTTCGCCTTTTTGTTTGCCCTGATTCCGAGACCCTTCACACCATGTTCGAACTCCTTCGCAAGCACATGAAGATCATGCAGCTCGTGCTGTTCCTGCTGATCGTGCCCTCCTTCGTGCTGTTCGGGTTGCAGGGATACGACCGCCTGGGCGAGAAGGGCGAGGCCGTCGCCAAGGTGATGCCTACCCTGGATTCCCGGCTGCTCGATTCGCCCGAGGCGCGCTACGGCACGCTGGAGCGCATGGTGCGCGACCGCGTGATGCAGGCCGCCGTGGCGAAGTCCCACCTGGTGGTGGGCGACCAGCGCGTCGCGCGCGAGCTGCAGAACAACGAGCAGCTCGCCGGCCTGCGCGGCCCCGACGGCAAGCTGGACATCGAACGCTACCGGCAGATCCTGGCGGCGCGGGGCATGACGCCCGAGATGTTCGAGAACCAGGTCCGCGCCGACCTCGCGGTGCGCCAGGTCGTCAGCGGCGTCGCGCAATCCGGCTTCACGCCGCCGGCGCAGGCGAACGTCGCGCTTTCCAGCTACTTCGAGAAGCGCGAAGTGCAGGTGGCGCGCTTCCCGACGCAGGAGTACCGCGCCAAGGTGGAGCCCACCGAGGCGGAGCTTCAGGCGTACTACAAGGACCACCCGGCAATGTTCCAGGCTCCCGAGCAGGCGACCATCGAATACGTGGTGCTGGACCTTTCGGCGGCGCAGAAGGGCGTCGCGATCAACGAGGCCGACCTCAAGACCTACTACGAGCAGAACGCCTCGCGCATCGGCGGCCAGGAGGAGCGGCGCGCGAGCCACATCCTCGTCGAAGTGCCGAAGGGCGCCGCTGCCGACGCCAAGCAGAAGGCGCGCGAGAAGGCCGAGGAACTGCTCGCCCAGGTGAAGAAGGCTCCCGACAGCTTCGCCGAGGTGGCGAAGAAGAATTCGCAGGACGCCGGGTCCGCGGCGCAGGGCGGCGACCTCGACTGGTTCCGCGTCGGCACGCTGGCGGCGAAGCCGCTGGAAGACGCCGCGTTCGCGCTGAAGAACAAGGGCGACATCAGCGGCCTGGTGGAGTCGGAGTTCGGCTTCCACATCGTGCGGCTCACCGACCTGAAGTCGCAGCAGCAGCGCAGCTTCGAGGAGATGAAGCCCGAGCTCGAGGCGCAGATGCGCAAGGAGCAGGCGCAGAAGAAGTACGCGGAGGCCGCCGAAGCCTTCAGCAATGGCGTGTACGAGCAATCCGATTCGCTCAAGCCGGTGGCCGACAAGCTGAAGCTGGAGATCCGCACGGCGCAGGCCGTCGGCCGTACGCCGCAGCCCGGCGCCACGGGGCCGCTGGCCAACCCGAAGTTCCTGCAGGCGCTGTTCTCCGCCGACGCGCTGGAACGCAAGCGCAACACCGAGGCGGTCGAATTCGGGCCGAACCAGATGGTGTCCGGCCGCATCGTGCAGTACCAGCCGGCGCGCACGCGTCCCTACGAGGAAGTGAAGGCGCAGGTGCGCGACCAGGTCGTCAACGCCAAGGCCGCGGAGCTGGCGCGCAAGGACGGCATGGAGAAGCTTGCCGCGTGGAAGGCGAATCCGGCCAGCGCCGCGCTGCCCGGCGCGGAGTCGATCACGCGCATGGACAAGGGCCGCCAGCCGGCGGAGGTGGTGGAGGCCGCGCTGCGCGCGGACCCCGGGCAGCTCCCCGCGCTCGTCGGCGTGGACCTGGGCCTCAACGGCTATGCGGTAGTCAAGGTCAACCGCGTGCTGCCGCGCGAAGCGCCCGCGGCCGCGCAGGCCCAGCAGGAACAGCAGCAATACACCCGCGCCTGGACGGCTGCCGAGGCGCAGGCCTATTACGAGCTGCTCAAGGACCGCTTCGACGTGCAGGTGCTCGTCGCCAAGCCGAAGGAAGCCGCGACGCAGTGAGGCCGGCCGCGGCGGGGCGGGAGTGAGCCTGGCTCACTCCCCCATGTGGTGCCACTTGTTCTCGGGCAGCGCGTACAGCGCCTTGTGCACCTGCTTGAGCACGCCTTGCGTGGCGGCCCATTCGATGTGCTGCCGCAGGCGCGTGCGCTTCTCCAGCGACGGCGTCAGCTTCCAGTCCTCTGCCGTCACCGGCGCGGTCGCGAGCTCCGGCGCCTTGTTCGGCAGCGCGTCGTAGAGCTTCTTCCAGATCGAGGGCAGGGGACAGACTCGATTGTTCTTGCGGATTTCGGCCAGCGCTTCCTCCAGGCTGACCTCCTCGCTGGCGGAGCGAGGCGCCGCGGCGGAGGGCGTGTCGGGGCCCACGGGCGCGGTTTCGGAGAATCCGCGCTGCTGCTGGTCCAGGAGCGACTGGAACAGGGCCCAGGTCGTCTCGGTGTTCTTCTCCAGAACTTCCACGCCGTGCGCGGGTTCGAGGCGCGCGGGCTTGACCGTCCTGTTGGCACTGCTCATGAAATCCCCTCGGCCCGCTGCTGGAGAGCGGTGCGGACCAATGTAAGCAGCCGCGGGGCCGCAACCACCGCTGGAATGCCGGGACTTCGCGGGCGGCGGCTGTGCGGCGGACGGGAGGCGATGAGCGGCGGTCGCGCGTGAAGCGGCCGCAACGCGGGTGCGGCTAGGCGGGGCGGAGGATCGCGTAGTGGGCGCGCCGCTCGGCCACGAATCCCGCGTCGACCCACGCGTGCAGCTGCTCCGGCACCACGTATACCACGTGCAAGGGCCGGCGATGCCGGTCGAACGACGCGCGGGCGCGCCGGGCGACGGCGGCCATCGTCTTCGCGCCGAAGGGGTTGTACAGGAAGAGGACGAGAGGCTCCTGCGGCAGGTCGAACTGCGCGGCGTCCTGCTGGATGATGCGGGTGCGCGCCAGGACCGCCGCGCCGGCCGCCTGGACGTTGCGCCTGGCGACCTCGACGAGTTCGCGCGCGAATTCCACGCCCACGATGTGCTGGAAGCCGTAGCGGGCGGCGAGCAGGAGCGCGCGGCCCTTGCCGGCGCCGAGGTCGACGAAGGTGAAGCGCGAGTAGTCGATGTCCAGCGCGCCCATGGCGCTGCTGAACTCCTCGGG
>JAJNBO010000032.1 GCA_021156245.1 Ramlibacter sp.
GTGGATGTCGCGCAGCGTGATGTCCTCCAGCGGACAGGAGAGCACCCAGCCGCCGCCGTGCCCCTTGGCAGAGGCGACGAAACCCGCATCGCGCAGCCCGGCCATCAGGCGCCGGATGACCACCGGATTCGTCTGCATTGCCTGGGCGAGCCATTCCGAGGTTGCGGGCCTGCCCAGCTCGGCCATGTGAAGCAGGCAGTGGAGGACGCCCGAAAGGCGGCTGTCTCGTTTCATGCAACTATCATAGTTGCATGAGATGAACCCTGCGGGCGTGCGGGTTACCCGGTCGCCAACAGGCGCGCCCTTGCCAACGCCGGGCTGGCGCTGCCCGCGTATGCGGGCAGCGCATCCCGCAATCGCACCAGCGCCGATGCCGATTCGGGCGTGCCCAGGGTCGCGAGACCCACCAGCGCCTCGACGGCGAAGTGCCCCGCGTTCTGCTCCCGGGCGAAAGCGAGTGCCCTCGCATAGGCTTGCGCGCTGTCCGCTGTGCTGCGGGCAGCCCGCAAGGCATCACCGCGTAACGTCCACATCGGTGCCACGAGGCAGAGGTCGCCCCGCTCGTGCGCGAACGTCAAACCTGTTTCGATCGACGCCAGGGCTTCGTCGATCCGGCCCGAGCCGATGCAGGCTTGCGCATGGCAGACGTAGAAGGCGCTCAGGCCGGCGACCATCCCGATGCGGCGGCAGTTGGTCTCGCCGGCGCGCATCTCCGCCAGCCCCGCTTCCACGTCGCCCAGTGCGGCTATTGCCCACCCGTGAATCCAGGAGTGACCGCCGGGGCCGCGCCACATGCCATGGCGTTCGGCAAGGGTGAAGATGCGCTCGACCGTCTGCTTCGCCTGCAAGGCGTCGCCGGCCAGGTAGTGGATGACGCCCTGGAAATGCAGGGCCACCGCCAGCGAAAGCGGATGGTTCAGTTTTTCCGCCAGCTGCACAGCCTGGGCAATGCTGCCGCGCGAGCGTGCGGTGTCGCCCTTCCACCAGCACACCAGCGCCCGGTAGCTCATGACCTCCACGCCCGGATCCTGGAGGAACATCGCCGGGGGCAGGTCCGCACCGACACGCTCGTACGCCGCGGCGGCGGCCTCGAAATGCGCGAGGGCGCCATCCAGCTGCCCCGTGTGGCAGAGCGTCAATCCCATGGAGCTATGGCCGGCGAGCCGCAGGGCGTCGTCGCCCGCGACCTCCCCCAGCTCCAGGATCCGCGTGGCCAGCATCTCTGCGCGCGCCAGGTCGGCGCAGGCGAAATTCACCCACCACATGCCGTGCAGGGCCCTCGCGCGCGCCGGGGTGGCGGGCAGGACTTCGCACAGGGCCTGGGCGCGGCCGAACGCCTGCGCCACTTCGGGCGCCGAGTAGGAAGTCAGATGCGTCAAGGCCACGCCTTCCATGACGCGCAAGTCCAGCTCGATCTCGCTCAGGGCCGTGGACTCCGGCATCTCGGCCAGGAGCTTGCAGGCGCGCCGAGTCGCACGCAGCGCCTCTTGCATCGCCGAACGCTCCAGCGCCTTCGCGGCCGCCAACCGAAGGTAGGTGACGGCGCGGGAAAAGTCGCCTCCACGCTCGAAATGCATGGCCAGCTCCGCCGCGATGGTTGCCGCGCCGAGTCCGTGTGCTGCCTGCAGCGCCTGTGCGAGGCCGAGATGGGCTGCCATCCGCTGCGCGCGACTCGCCGTGCGATAGAACACGTGGCGGTACAAGGCGTGCCGGAACGCGTACTTCGCGGAGATGCGCCCGTCGGGCAGGGTGGTCGCGCCGGCGCTGCGCAACCATTGGTGCTGGAGCACCAGTGCATCAAGCCCGTCCTGCAGCGTGCCGGCATCCACCTGCAGGTAATCGGCCAGCGGCACATGCAGGAACTCGACGCCCGACACGCTCGCCGCGCTCAGCCATCGCTGCTGCGCCGTGTCCAGCCGCGCGATCTGCTTTTCGATCAGGCCCGCGATGTTGACCGGGATGACCTGGCGCGGTTCTCCCGCCACGGCCCAGCCTGCCGGCACTTGCGTGATCACGCCTTCGGTGCGCAGTTCGTCCAGCACGCTGGAGACGAAGAGCGGCAAGCCCTCCGTGTGCGCGTGCAATGCCTGCACCAGAGAGTCCGGACAGTGCAACCCGGCGAAGCGGCGTTCGATGAAGTCGCGCACCTCGGTCTCGGAAAACGCCTCCAGGTCGAGTTCCTCGCACAGGCGATGCAAGCGCAATTCCTGGCGCTGGCTCTTGAGCGGGTGGTCGCTCAGGATGATGTCGGTCGGCCGGTAGCTCCCTACCAGCAGCAGCCTGGCGCTGCTACGGCGGCGGGCCAGGTAGCCGATCAAGGCAACGGTGGCGGGATCGCTCCAGTGCAGGTCTTCCAGCACCAGCAGCAGGGGCTGCCCGGCAGCGGCACGTTCCAGCAGCTCGCCGGCTTCCCGCAACATCCTGTCCTGGGTGGCTCCGGTCACCTCCCGGGCGAGTTGCCGGCGGTCCTGATCGGTCAGGAACCAAGGCAACTGCGCCAGCCACGTGGGGGCGACCTGCCGCATGAGCGGCAGCAAGGTGTCTTGCGATTGCCGGCACAAGTGGTTCAGCGCCTCCAGCACCGGCATGTGGGGTTCGCTGCCGCCGAAATGCTCGATGCATTGGCCTGACGCCACGCGCACGCCGGGCGCATCGGCCACGAAGCGGTCGATCAAGGTCGTCTTTCCAATGCCGGGTTCGCCCGCCACCAGCACGACCTGCGGCCTGCCTTCCCGCGCGGACGCGAGGCAGCGGTGCAAGACGGCCATCGGGGCGCTGCGGCCGACCAGCGCACTGCCAGCCTCCACCCCGTGCGCCCGAATTTCCGCCGCGACGACCTCCGTGCTGGCGGCGAGGGGGTGGATGAAGCGGTAGCCGCGGCGCGATGCGGTTTCGATGTAGCGGGGATTCCTGGCGTCGTCGCCCAGCGCCGCGCGCAGCTGGCTCACCAGGGTTTTCAGGACCGACTCGCTCACGTGCTGGTGGCCCCACACCGCATCGAGCAGCGCGTCCTTCACCACCAGCTTTCCGGGTTCCCTGACCAGCGTGCAGAGCACTGCGAAGGCCTTGGGCGCCAGTTCCACGGCCTGCCCGTTGCAAGCCAGGCGAGCGTTCACCTCGTCCAGCAGGTAGTCGCCGAACCGCGCCAGCAGGGGGGAGGAGGGGGGCGTCATGGATGGGGGCCTGCGCCAATGTACTGCAGGCTTCGGCCGCCCGATCCAGACCGAAGCCGGACGGTTTCGATACGACTTCACGGAAGCCGGAACCTAACCTCGGGCCCTGCTGAAACACCAAGCGCCATGACCCTCCTTCCCTACCCCGCGTATCCCAGTGCAGGCGGCTATGTGCTCCGGTTGCACCGTGATGCGCGTCCGGCGCAGGGTGTCCTGGCCGGCCGCCTGGAGCACATCGCCAGCGGCGCGGCCGTCCATTTCGCATCCGCCTCCGAACTCATCGCATGGCTTGAGCTTCATGCGGCGACCTTGCCCCCGTCCGGCAGCGATGCGACGGACACGCCATGAGCCTGGCGAAAGACCTCCCCGCAATCCAACCTCGAAAGGTGACACCGTGACCCCCGTTATCGCGCCACTTCTATCCGCCGTCTTCATGGCCCTTGCCGCATGGCATTTCTTCATGGCCGTCGCCGGGCCGCGCAACGCCATCGCGGCGGTTCCCACCGTCGATGGCAAGCCGCTGTTCGTGCCCTCCGCGGCCGCCACGGTGCTGGTGGGACTGGGGCTGGCGTCCTTCGCGGTGCTGGTCCTGGCCAAGGCCGGCACGGTGTGGCTCGGCCTGCCGCAATGGACGCTCGCGTGGATGTGCGCCTATCTCGCGATCGGCCTGGCGGCCCGGGCGGTCGGCGACTTCCGTCATGTCGGCTTCTTCAAGAAGGTGAAGTCCGGCGCGTTCGCGCGGATGGACACGTTCGTGTATTCCCCTCTTTGCGCGGTGCTGGCGGCCGGGGTGTCGGTGGTGGGTTTCGATGTTTGAGCGCGTCCGCCTCGAGGCCGGCATGCGGATGCTGCCTGTCCTCACCGGTGGCCTGTGCGCCGGTCTGGTCGTCGTCGCCGGCGAGGCGCTGCTCAACCTGCTCGTGCTCGCCAGCGAATGGAAGGCACAGGCGACGCGCCTTTCGCTGCCTGCGCCCACCCCTTTCGCAGCCGTTCAGGCCGTGCTCAAGCTGCTCTTGCTGGGGGCCATCACCATGGGCCTCGGCAAGCTCCTGCTGCCCGCCGTGAAGCATCCGGCGCTGGCCGACCTGTCGGCAGGGCTGCTGGTCTGGTTGCTGGTCTGGGCCTGGGTGCAGTGGGGCATGCTGATTGCCGGGTACGTGACGCCCCGCATCGCAACGACCACGGTGGCGTGGGGCCTGGTGGAGCTTCCGCTGGCGGCGCTCTGCGGCGGGCTCGTCCTGCGATGGACCCAGACGCAGGTCGCCCCGGGAGACTTGTGGTGAACGCCCGCCAGCTTCTTCCGCTCGTGTGCGCAGGCCTTGCTCTTGGCGTCCTCGGCGCCTGCTCGGATCCCCGGGATCCTGGCTGGTCCGGCTATGCCGAAGCGGAGTACGTCTACGTCGCCGCGCCCCTGGCGGGAACCATGAGCGCCTTGCACGTGCAGGCGGGAGAGCAGGTCGCCCCAGGCCAGGCCTTGTTCGGGTTGGAGACCGAGGCGGAGCAGGCGGCGTCCGCGGAAGCGAACGCGCGCCTCGCCGTCGCGCGCTTCCAGGCGGAGAACACCGACAAGGGCAAGCGCGCGGACGAAGTGGCCGTGAACGAGGCGCAGCTGGAGCAGGCGCGTGCGCAGGCGCGCCTGGCGCAGCAGGACCTTGCGCGCAAGCGGGATCTCGTGGCGCAAGGTTTCATTTCGCGCGCACAGCTGGACGAAGCGCAGGCGGTGCTGGCGCAGGCGCAGGCCCGCGTGGCGGAGTTCGCGTCGGCTGTCCAAGTGGCCAGGCTTCCGGCGCGCGCCGACGAGCGGGCCGCCGCGGATGCCGGTGTGGACGCCGCGCGCCACGCCTTGCGGCAGACCGAGTGGCGGCGGGCGCAGAAGCAGCGGGTCGCGCCGCAGGCCGGCCAGGTGGCGGACACCTTCTACAGGCCGGGCGAGTTCGTGCCCGCCGGCCAACCCGTGGTCGCCTTGCTGCCGCCGGGCAGCGTGAAGGCGAGGTTCTTCGTGCCGGAGACACAGTTGCACGCCGTGTCGCTCGGAAGCGCGGTGACCCTTTCCTGCGACGGCTGCGAGTCGCCGGTAGCAGCGCGGGTCAGCCATATCGCCACGCGTCCGGAGTACACGCCCCCTGTGATCTATTCGAACGAACAGCGCAGCAAGCTGGTGTTTCTGGCCGAAGCGCGGCCCGCCGCGGTGGACGCGCCGCGCTTGCGTCCCGGGCAGCCGCTGATCGTGCAGGTGATGCGGTGAGCGGCTTTGCGATCGACGTGCGGGGGCTGACAAAGTCCTTCGGCGGCCGCACCGTCGTGGACGACGTGGACCTGCAAGTGGCGCAAGGCCGCATCTGCGGATTTCTCGGCCCCAACGGCAGCGGCAAGACCACCAGCATCCGCATGTTGTGCGGCCTGCTCGAGCCCGACGCGGGCGAAGGCACCTGCCTCGGGCTCGACGTCATCCGGCAGGCGCGGGAGATCAAGGAGCAAGCCGGCTACATGACGCAGAAGTTCGGCTGGTACGAAGACCTGACCATCCGCGAGAACCTGGAGTTCATCGCCCGCTTGTTCGCAGTTCCCGGGCGCGCGCGCGCGGTCGACGAAGCGCTCCGGCGGCTGGGGCTGGGCGATCGCCAGCACCAGCTGGCCGGCTCGCTTTCGGGGGGCTGGAAGCAGCGCCTGGCGCTGGCGGGCTGCCTGATCCACAGGCCGCGCCTGCTGCTGCTCGACGAGCCCACGGCCGGCGTCGACCCCAAGGCGCGCCGCGACTTCTGGGACGAGATCCACCGGCTGGCCGCCGAAGGCATCACGGTGCTGGTCTCCACGCACTACATGGACGAAGCGGAGCGGTGCCACGAACTCGTGTACATCGCCTATGGCAGGGTGCTGGCACGTGGCACCGAGCGCGAAATCCTCGCGCAGGCCGGCCTGTCGGTCTGGCTGGTCCAGGGCGAAGGCGCGGCAGCGCTGGCGGAGCCGCTCAAGCGTGCGCCCGGCGTGCTATCCGTGAGCGCCTTCGGCAATGCCCTGCACGTGGCGGGCGAAGACCGGCTGCTGATGGAGCACGCGATGCAGGGCTTGCGTGACCGCCCCGGACTGGTCGTGCGCCCGGCCGATGCAACACTGGAAGACGTGTTCATCAGTCTCATCGGCAAGGCGAAAGACAATTTCGCGCCGGCGGCGAAGGCGCAGGCATGAACTTCTCTGTCCATCGGATGCTGGCCGTGTTCATCAAGGAGTTCCAGCAGATGCTGCGCGACCGCCTCACATTCGGCATGGCGGTCGGCGTCCCCATCCTGCAGCTGGTGCTGTTCGGTTTCGCGATCAACACCGACCCGCGAGCCTTGCCGACCGCACTGGTTTCCGCCGAGAGCAGCCCACTCGCCGGCAGCATCGCGGCTGCCATGCAGAACACCGGCTACTTCCGCGTCACGCACCAGGGCACCAGTGACCATGCGGCAGAGAAGATGCTCGAGGCAGGCGAGGTCCAGTTCCTGGTGGTGATCCCGCCCCAGTTCAGCCGCCGGCTCGTGCGCGGCGAGCGGCCCGCCTTGCTGGTGGCCGTCGACGCGACCGACCCCTCCGCGTCGGGCAATGCCCTGGCCGCGCTGAACACGGCCGCCGCGCAGGCGCTAGCGCGAGACCTCCTGGGCCCGCTGCGCGAACTGCAGCCGCAGCCACCACCCTACGAGGTGGTCGTTCACCGCCGCTACAACCCGGAGGGTCTCGCGCGCTACAACATCGTGCCGGGCCTGATCGGCACGATCCTGACCATGACGATGGTCATGCTGACGGCCTTGGCGATGACACGCGAACGGGAGCGGGGCACCATGGAGAACCTGCTGGCGACGCCGGTGCGTCCGGCCGAAGTCATGACCGGCAAGATCCTGCCGTACGTGGTGATCGGTTACGTGCAGCTGGCGGTGATCATGGGGGCTGCGTGGTTGCTCTTCGACGTACCGATGGCGGGCAGCTTCGGGCTCCTGATGGCGATGATCGGCGTGTTCATCGTGGCCAACCTCGGTGTCGGCTTCACGTTCTCCACCGTCGCGCGCAACCAGCTTCAGGCCATGCAGATGACGTTCTTCTTCTTCCTGCCCAGCATGCTGCTGTCGGGATTCATGTTCCCCTTCCGCGCCATGCCGCAGTGGGCGCAGTGGTTCGGCGAAGTGCTGCCGCTGACGCACTTCCTGCGCATCGTGAGAGGCATCATGCTCAAGGGCAACCCGGCGGCCGTCGTGTTGCCCGAGCTGTGGCCCATGCTGCTGTTCACCAGCCTGGCTTGCTTTGTCGCCCTGCGCCGCTACCGGCGGACGCTGGACTGAACCGTTTCCGCGTTCCTTACTTGCGGCGGTAAAGCCTCAGCGTCAGCGGCGCAAGCAGGACCGTCAGGACGACGGGCGCGATCAGGGCCAGCAACACCTGCTGCGCCGTCGCGGTGCCCGCCATCAGCCCGCGCGCGGCCGTGGTCATCAGCGACACGGGATTCACGTCGACCACCGCGCGCAGCCAGCCTGGCATCGTCGCGGGGTCCACCATGATGTTGGAGGCGAACACCAGCGGGAACATGAAGCTGAAGCCGAGCGTCATCACGGTCATCGGCGTTCGCACGGTGAGGCCGATCACGATGAAGATCCAGCCCATGCCAAAGCCGATGGCGATGAGCAGCGCGAAGCCCGCGAGGACGCCGACGACGCCCGCACCAGGCCGATAGCCCAGGATCAAGCCGATCGTCAGGATGATGCTGGCGGCGATCAGGTGCCGCAGCACGTCGCCGACCATGAGCCCGGCGAACGGCGCCAGCGGCCAGATCGGCAGGGAGCGGAACCGGTCGAAAAGGCCCTTGCCCATGTCGGTGGCCAGGCCCATGCCGGAATACACCGAGTTGAAGACGACCGTCTGCACCAGGATGCCGGGCAGGAAGTACTGCAAGTACTCGCGCGGCGACCCGGCGAGCGCGCCGCCGAACACGAACGTGAACAGCAGCGTGAACATGATCGGCGTCATGACCAGGTCGAACAGCTGCTCGGGCAGGTGCTTGAACTTGAGCACGGCGCGCCAGCCGAACACCAGAGCGTTCGACGCCGCGGAGGGGCGCGGGGGCGCGGCAACCTGCTTGAGTTGCGGCGCCAGCGCGCCGGTGGCGGAGTCGGTCATGATGGGTCTCCCGTGGCCGTGCTGTCGCCCGCACGTCCCGTCAAGGCGAAGAAGACTTCGTCGAGGCTGGGGCTGCCGAGCGAGAAGTCCACCGGCTCGATGCCCGCTGCGAGCAACGCCGCCAGCGAGGCGTTCGCATCCTGCGCGGTGCGCGCGGCCACCGAGAGGCGTGCGCCTTCGACGCCGCGCTGCACCTTGGCGCCGCAACGCTCCTGCAGCAGGCGCTCCGCTTCGTCCAGCCGCGACGCATCGGCCAGCGTGACGTGCACGAAGCCCGAGCCGGTCGCGCGCTTCAGCTCGGTGCTGGTGCCTTCGGCGATCTTGCGGCCGTGGTCGATGACGGCGATGCGCTCGGCCAGCTGGTCGGCTTCGTCCATGTACTGCGTGGTGAGCAGCACGGTGACGCCGGACTTGGCGAGTGATCGCACCATCGTCCACACGCCCTGGCGCGCCTTGGGGTCGAGCCCGGTCGTCGGCTCGTCGAGGAACAGCACGCCGGGCGTGACGACGAGCGATGCGGCGATGTCGAGCCGGCGGCGCATCCCTCCCGAGTAGTCCTTCACTTGCCGGGTCGCGGCGTCGGAGAGCTCGAACGCGGCGAGCAGGTCATCCGCCCGTTCCTTCGCAGCGCGCCCCCGGAAGCCCCAGAGCCGCGCGAGCATGAGCAGGTTTTCGCGCGCGGTCAGGTCCTCGTCGAGGGAGGCGAATTGCCCTGTCATGGACACCGCGGCGCGCACCTGGTGCGGCGCGGCCGCGAGGTCGTGCCCCATGATGGTGGCTGTTCCGGCGTCGGGCTTCGCCAGCGTCGCGAGCATGCGCATCAAGGTGGTCTTGCCGGCGCCGTTGGGTCCGAGGATGGCGAAGATCATGCCGCGGGGCACGTCGAGGTCGATGCCGTCGACGGCGCGCACGTCGCCGAAGTTCTTGGCCAGTCCGCGCACACGCACAGCAACAGTGGATGGATCCATGTTCATTTCCGCAATGAGGTGCGCGTCAGCCGCGCTCCAGGGTCATAGCTGGCGAGCGCTCACGTCAGTCCGCGTACCCCGGCATCTCCCGGTCCAGCACGCGCATCATGGCTTCGAAGTAAAGCCTCTCGCGCTCCGCCTGCGAGTGGCTGTTGCGGGGATTCGGCGTCTCCACCCGCTTCACCATCTCCTCGTCCAGCAGGGACAGCGGCCGGCCCGCGGACATGGCGAGGATCTGCGCGCGGCAGACGCGCTCCAGCTTGTACAGCCGCCGGTACGCCTGCGCGACGGTGTCGCCGATCGCGAGCACGCCATGGTTCTTCATGAACATGATGTGCTTGTCGCCCAGCACCGAAGCCAGGCGCTCGCCTTCGGTCAGCGAATCGGCCAGGCCCGCATAGCCGTCGTCGTAGGCGATGTTCCGCGTCAGGAAGGCGGCCGTCTGGCTGCCGGGCAGCAGTCGGTTGTCCTCCAGCATGTTCAACGCCAGCGCCCAGGTCTGGTGGGTGTGCAGGATGACGTTGGCGCCGGTGAGCCGGTGCAGCGGGGCGTGGATGCTCAGGGCGCTCAGCTCCAGGCTGCCGCGACCTTCCAGCACTTCGCCGGCCTCGTTGAACACGATCAGGTCGCTGGCGCGGGCCTCGGACCAATGCAGGCCGAACGGCAGGACGAGGTAGCGGTCCTCCTGCCCGGGCACGCGCATGGTGAAGTGGTTGTCGATCCCTTCTTCCAGGTCGTCGTAGACCGCGAGCCGGTTTGCCGCGGCGAGATGGACGCGCGCGCGCCAGGTTTCGTCGTTGGTGGGGTTCATGCGCGAAGTGTAGGGGCCGGCGGAATGCGATAGATTCCTCCCCCGATGGAAACACTCACCGGCGACAGACCCGCGACCTTCACCTCCCAGGGGTTCCGGCGGGGTTTCGTCGCTGCGCAGCCGCTCACGCCAGGCACCTTCCTGTATGGCGTGGTGTTCGGTGTGCTCGCCAGCGAGAAGGGGCTCGCCTGGCTCGAGGCGCTGCTCATGAGCGTGATGGTCTATTCCGGCAGCGCGCAGCTCGCCGCGCTGCAGGGATGGAGCGCCGCTCCCTTGATCGCGCCCCTGGTCACCACCGTGTTCCTGATCAATGCGCGCTACGTGCTGTACGGCGCATCGATCCAGCCCTGGCTGCGCGTGGCCACGCGGCCCCAGGCCTTCGCCACCTTGTTCTTCCTCGGCGACGGCAACTGGGCGCTCGCCATGCGCGAGTACCACGCCGGCTACCGGGATGCCGGCTTCCTGTTCGGATCGGGCGTGTCGACCGCCTTGCCCTGGTTCGTCGGCACCGCGGCCGGTCACATGGTGGGCAGCACCATCCCGCACCCCACTGCGCTGGGCCTCGACTTCATGCTGGTGGCCTTCGCGGCCGCCATCGGCGTCAGCGTCTTCCGCGGCCGCAGCGACCTGTGGCCCGCCCTGGCCGCGGCCCTCGTGGCGGTGGTCCTGGGCTTGTGGCTGCCGGGATGGACGATCGTCGGTGCAGCCCTCGCAGCGGGTGTTGTGGGAGGAGTGCGCGTTGGCCGTTGACTGGAACTTCCTGCTCGCGATCTCGGCGATGGCGGCCGCGTCGTACGCCTGCCGGCTGGCGGGCTACCTGCTCATGGGCTACGTGCCCATCACGCCGCGCGTGGAAGCGGCGTTGAAGGCGATTCCGCTGGGCGTGATGATCGGGATCGTGATGCCTTCGGTGCTGCGCGGCGGCTTGCCCGAGTGGTTGGGACTGGTGGTGGTGTTCGCGGTGATGAAGTGGACCGGCAAGGACGTGGTCGCCGCCCTCGCGGGCGCGGGCGCCGTGGCCCTTTGCCGCTGGATCGCATAGGAGCCTGGGCGGCAGAGAGGCGGGCCTGCGCCGGTGCTTGGAGCGTGCCAGGCTAGGCGCAGGCGAGGCCGTGTAGTTCATCTACACAAGGAGCCTGTAACGACGCATGGCGCGCTCCAAGCACCGGCCCGGAGGGTTGGGCCGATAAGGGGGCGCATGCGTCGTTGCGGTCACGGGTCAAGCCGGCCAGGCTTGACCCGCGCCCACGCCTAGCCTGCGCCCCCTTCTCGACCCAACGCAGGCCCGCCTCTCTGCCGCCCTACAGGCCGCCCCCGCCGCGCTGCCTAGCATGGCTCCCATTCGAAACTCGTCTGGGAGAAGTGCATGGAAATCATCGGAACGATCGTCGTGGGTTTCATCGTGGGCCTGATTGCCCGCGCCCTGAAGCCGGGCAACGACCGCATGGGCCTGATCATGACCACGCTGCTGGGGATTGCCGGCGCGTTCCTGGCGCGCTACGCCGGCCAGGCGATGGGCCTGTACACGGCCAACGAGCCCGCCGGCTGGATCGCCTCGGTGATCGGCGCCATCGTGCTGCTGTTCCTCTATGCGCTGATCCGCGGCCGCTCGCACCGCTGAGGCGGGCTCAGGCAGCCGGCTTGGCCGCCTCGAGCGCATCGCGCGTGCGCTGCGCTTCGCGGCGGGCCGCTTCGGCGAAATCCGCGCCTTCCGAAGCGTAGAGGATCGCGCGGGATGAATTGACCACGATGGGCGCATCGGGCCGCCAGCCGGCCCGCACGGTGGCGACGGCGTCGCCGCCCTGCGCACCCACGCCGGGGATCAGAAGCGGCAGCGTCGGCGCGATCGCGCGCACCCGCTCGATTTCCGCCGGGTAGGTCGCCCCGACCACCAAGCCCAGCTGGCCGTTCAAGTTCCACGGCCCCTGCGCCAGCCTCGCGACGTGCTCGTACAGCAGCGGCTGCCCTTCCACCGATGCCAGCCGCTGGTTCTGCAAGTCGTCGCCCCCAGGGTTGGAGGTGCGACAGAGCAGGAAGGCGCCGCGCTCGGGGTACTTCAGGTAAGGCTGCACCGAATCCCAGCCCATGAAGGGCGACAAGGTGACGGCGTCGGCGCCGTAGCGCTCGAAGGCCTCGCGCGCGTACTGCTCCGCGGTGGAGCCGATGTCGCCGCGCTTGGCGTCCAGGATCACGGGCACGTGCGGGAAGCCGGCGCGCAGGTGGCGCATCAGCTGTTCCAGCTGCTGTTCGGCGCGGTGCGCCGCGAAATAGGCGATCTGCGGCTTGAAGGCGATCGCCAGGTCGCCGGTGGCGTCGGCGATGCGTGCGCAGAAATCGAAGATGCGTGCAGCGTCGTCCTTCAGGCCGGCTGGAAAGCGCGTGGGCTCCGGGTCCAGGCCCACGCACAGCATGGACCCGTTGCGCCGCTGCGCGCCCTGGAGCATCTCGATGAAGGTCATGGACCGATTTTAGGTGCAGCGACAATGCGCCCCATGCAAGCCCTCTCGCGACAGCAGCTCGCCCTCGTGGTGGTCCTCACCATCACCTGGGGATTGAACTGGCCGGTGATGAAGCTGGGGGTCACCGGCTATCCGCCCCTCACGTTCCGCGCGCTGTCGATGTGGCTCGGGCTGCCGGTGCTGGGCGCCGCGCTGCTGCTGATGAAGGTGCCCTTCCACGTGCCGCGCAAGGACTGGAAGGAGCTGCTCTGGCTGGCCGCCACCAACATGTTCGTCTGGCACGTGTGCATCATCCTCGCCATCCAGTCGCTCTCCAGCGGACGCGCGGCGATCCTGGGCTACACGATGCCGATCTTCTCCGCGCTGATCGGCGCGCTGTTCTTCGCCGCGCCGCTCACGGGACGCGGCTGGATCGGGGTCGGCGCCGCGGGTGTCGGCGTGGTGCTGCTCTTGTGGCACGAGCTCACGCACCTGGCCGGCCGTCCGCTCGGCGTGGTGCTCGCGTTGGTGGCCGCCGCCGTCTGGGCGCTGGGCACGCAGAACCTGCGCCGCACGAAGCTCGCTGCGCCAGCGCTGGCGCTGTCATTCTGGATGACGGTGATGACGGCGGTCCTGATGGCTGTGTTGTCGGTCCTCTTCGAACGGCACGAATGGCGGCTGCCGCACGCCACGGCGGGCTGGGCGATCCTCTACAACGCGGTGCTGATCTTCGGCTTCGCGCATGCGGCCTGGACCGTGCTCGCCAAGGGCTTGCCGCCGATCGCATCGACCCTGAGCGTGATGATGATCCCGGTGCTGGGCGT
>JAJNBO010000449.1 GCA_021156245.1 Ramlibacter sp.
GCTGCGTCGCGCAACGCCTCGAACACGCTGATGGCCAGCATGAAAGGCGGCTCGCCGACGGCCTTGCTGCCGCCGACGTTGTCCTCCGGGTTGGCTTCGTGCCAGAGCTCCACGTTGAAATGCTCGGGGATGTCGCCGGTGGCGGGGATCTTGTACGTGCTGGGCGCGTGCGTGGCGAGATAGCCCTTCTCGTTCCACACCAGCTGCTCGGTCGTGAGCCAGCCCATGCCCTGGACGAAGCCGCCTTCGATCTGCCCGATGTCGATGGCCGGGTTGATGGACTTGCCGACGTCGTGGAGGATGTCCACCTTCAGCACCCGGTTCTCGCCCGTCAGCGTGTCGATCGCCACCTCGGTGCAGGCCGCGCCATAGGCGAAGTAGAAGAAGGGGCGGCCGGTGAGGGTGTGCTTGTCGTAGTGGATCTTGGGCGTCTTGTAGAAGCCGTCGCTCCACAGCTGCACGCGCGACTTGTAGGCGTCGTCCACCACCTGCTCGAAGGGCATCACGGCGTCGGGGCCGCTCACTTGCCCGTGCGCGAAGATCACCTGTTCGGGCCGGCACTTCTGCTTGTCGGCCACGAATGCGGCCAGCCGCTGGCGCACCTCGCGCGCAGCGAACTGCGCGGCGCGGCCGTTCAGGTCGGTGCCGCTCGATGCGGCGGTGGCGCTGGCGTTGGGCACCTTGCTGGTGTCGGTGGCCGTGATGCGCACCTTGTCGAACGGCACGCCCAGTTCGTCGGCGACGATCTGGCACACCTTGGTGTGCAGGCCCTGGCCCATCTCGGTGCCGCCGTGGTTCACCTGCACGCTGCCGTCGGTGAACACGTGCACGAGCGCGCCCGCCTGGTTGAAGAAGGTGGCGGTGAAGGAGATGCCGAACTTGACCGGCGTGAGCGCCAGGCCGCGCTTGATGACGGGGCTGGATGCGTTCCATCGCGCGATGGCTTCGCGGCGTTCGCGATAGCGCGACGACTGCTCCAGCTTCGAGACCAGCGGATCGAGGATGTTGTCCTCCACCGGCATCTCGTAGTGCGTGACGTTGCGCTCCGTGAGGCCGTAGAAGTTGGCCTTGCGCACGTCCAGCGGGTCCTTGCCGAGCACGCGGGCGATGTCGCCGAGGATGGCCTCGGTCACGATCATCCCTTGCGGGCCGCCGAAGCCGCGGAACGCGGTGTGGCTCTGGACGTTGGTCTTGCAGCGATACGACGCGATCTCGACGTCGCCCAGGAAGTAGGCGTTGTCCACGTGGAAGACGGCGCGGTCGGCCACGGGGCCGCTCAAGTCGGCGCTGAAGCCGCAATTGGCGGCCAGCATCAGCTTCAGGCCGAGGATGCGGCCGCTGTCGTCGAACCCCACCTCGTAGTCGTACGCGAACGGGTGCCGCTTGCCGGTGACCATGAAGTCGTCGTCGCGGTCCATGCGCAGCTTCACGGGCCGCTTGAACTTGCGCGCCGCCAGCGCGGCCCACACCGCCATGTGGCCGGCCTGCGTCTCCTTGCCGCCGAAGCCGCCGCCCATGCGCCGGCATTCCACGTTCACCGCGTGGCTGTCCAGGCCGAGCGCATGCGCGACCCAGTGCTGCACCTCGCCCGGATGCTGCGAGCTGGAGTAGATCCACCAGTTGTCCTGCTCCAGCGGCAGCGCGTAGGCGACCTGGCCTTCGAGATAGAAGTGCTCCTGCCCGCCGACGTCGAAGCCGCCCGTCAGTTTGTGCGGCGCGGCGGCGATGCCGCGTTCCGGCTCCCCGCGCCGCACCGTCACGGGTGGCAGCACGAAGCTTTGCGCCTTCACCGCTTCCCGCACGTCGATGACGGCGGGCAATGCTTCGATGTCCAGCTTCACCTTCCGCGCCGCCCGCCGGGCCTGCATCACCGTCTCGGCCACCACCAGGCCGACCACCTGGCCGATGTGTTCCACCTTGTCGACAGCGAGCACCGGCTCGTCGTGCACGAAGGTCGCCAGGATCGGGTCGCCCGGGATGTCCTTCGCGAGCACCACGCCCTTGACGCCTTCCATCTGCAGCGCCGCGGACGCGTCGATGCCGCGCAACTTGCCGTGCGCGACGTCGGACAGGATGGGCGCCGCGTGCAGCGTGCCCTTCACCTCGGGGACGTCGTCGATGTACGTCGCGCCGCCAGCCACCTGGGCGCGGGCGCTTTCATGGATGTGCGAGCTGCCCACCGCCGGCTGGGTGGCGGACGCCGCGAGGAACTTCTCGGGGGCGTTCATGGCTGCGCTGCTTCCTCGAGGCGGAAGCTTTCCAGGTTGATCTGCCGCAGGCCCTGGCTTTCCAGCCAGAAGCGCTGCATGAGGTTTCCCAGCACTTCGGAGCGGTACGCCGACGAGGCGCGCATGTCGCTGATGGGCTTGAATTCCGACCGCAAGGCGGCGGTGGCACGCTGCGCTGCTTCCAGCGTCCAGGCGCTGCCGCGCAGGACGGCCTCGGTCTGCACGGCGCGTGCCGGGGTGGCGGCGACGCCGCCGGCGCCGATGCCGACCTGCTGGACGACGCCCTCGGCGATGCGCATGTTCACCACCAGGCAGATCGCGGAGATGTCGTCGTCATAGCGCTTGGAGATCTTGTACGCGCGCAGCAGCTCGCCATCTGCGGGCCGCGGCACCTTGATCCAGCCGACCACCTCGTCGGGCGCGAGGACGTTCTTGCGGTAGCCGGTATAGAACTGCTCCAGCGGCATTTCGCGCTGGCCGCGCACGGACAGCAGCACGACACGGGCGCCCAGCGCGATCAGCAGCGGCATGGAGTCGCCGATGGGCGAGCCGTTCGCGACATTGCCGCCCAAAGTCCCTGAGTTGCGCACCGGCAGGCCGGCGAAGCGGTTGGCGAAAGTCTTCAGCTGCGGCCGCTGGACGACGAGCGCTTCGAAGGCGTCGGTCAGCGTGACCGCCGCGCCGATCGCAACGTGCTGGTCGTGCGTTTCCACCCGGCGCAGCTCCTGCACGCGCGTCACGTCCAGCACCTGCGCGAAGCGCATGTGCATCTTGGTGACCCACAGGCCGACATCGGTGCAGCCGGCCACGACCTGCGCCTGCGGATGGGCAGCGCGCAGCGCCAGCAGTTCGGGCCAGTTGTTCCAGGATGGCGGGTTCATCCACCCTGGCGGCGGGCAGTTGCGCCATCTGCCGGGCGGCATCCAGGATGGGCCGGTAGCCGGTGCAGCGGCACAGGTTGCCCGACAGCTCTTGCTGCGCCAGCTCGCGGGTGACCGCTGCGCCCTTGCAGACGTGGTTCTGGTACATGCCGAAGAGGCTCATCACGAAGCCGGGCGTGCAGAAGCCGCATTGGGAGCCGTGGCACCGGACCATGGCTTCCTGGGCAGGGTGCAGCGTCCCGTCCTCGGCGGCGAGGTCTTCCACCGTCCACAAGGCCATGCCGTCCACGGAATGGGCCAGGCGGATGCAGCTATTGATCGCCCGGTACTTCAGGCCGCCGTCCTGCGGCTCGCCGATCACTACCGTGCAGGCACCGCAATCGCCTTCGCCGCAGCCTTCCTTGGTGCCGGTGCAGCCCAGGTCCTCGCGCAGCACTTCCAGCAGCGTCCGGTCGGGTGGTACATTGGTCAGGCTGACGAGTTCGCCGCGCCGGACAATTCGGATCGTCTTCGATTCCATGCGAATCAGTATGGGTCAATTTCCAAATGGTGTTGTGAGGTTAGGGGAGACCCTCACGCTTTGCATATGGACGGCCTTATGGGCGGGATGCAGGCAAAGGTATGAGAGACCAGGTGCTTTTCGACAAGATTGACCTCCACTTGATCAGGGTCTTGCATACCGTGTTGACCGAACGCAGCGTCTCGAGGGCGGCATTGAAGCTGGGCATGTACCAGCCGGCGGTGTCGGCATCGCTCAAGCGCCTGCGCGAGCTGGCGGGGGACCCGCTCCTGGTGCGCTCGGGCGCCGGCATGGTGCCCACGGATGCGGGGCTTCGCATGATCGAACCGAGCGCCAGCATCCTGCGGGCCGCGCAGGTGCTGTTCTCCGATGCGCGCGGCTTCGAGCCGCAGGCCGACGCCACCACCTTCCGCGTGGCGGCCGCCGACTACCTGGACCCGCACTTCCTGCCGCAGCTGGTGTCGCAGGTGAAGGCGCTCGCGCCCCGCAGCCAGATCGAGATCCATCCGCTGACCGCCGCATCCGACTACCACGCGCAGCTCGCCCAGGGCGAAGTCGACGTGGTGGTGGGCAACTGGCTCAAGCCGCCCGAGGAACTGCACCTGGGCAAACTTTTTTCGGACCAGATCGTCTGCATGGTGTCCAGCGACCACCCGGCCGTGAAGCGGGGCTGGACGCAGGAGAGCTGGCTGGAGGCCGAGCACATCGCGCCCACCGCGACCCATCCCGGCGCGCGGGGCGTCATCGACGAATACCTCGAGGGCCAGGGACTGGTGCGCAACATCACGGCACGCTGCCCGCACTTCGGGCTGCTGCCGCGGATGGTGGCCTCGAGCTTGCTGGTGCTGACGACGGGCCGCCAGTTCTGCGAGCGCTATGCGAGCATGCTGCCCGTGCAGATCCTCGAATGTCCCGTGCCCTTCCCGGACCTCGTCTACTACCAGCTCTGGCATGAGCGGACCCACCAGTCCGCCGCCGGCCGCTGGCTGCGCGAGCGCGTGCGCAACGTGGCGGCGTCGCTCAAGGCCCCATGAGCCAGGAGACCACCGAGTGAGCATTCCGCGACTGCAGCTCGCGCACATCACCAAGCGGTATCCGGCGGTGGTGGCGAACGACGACGTCTCGCTCGTGGTCCAGCCGGGCGAGACGCACGCCGTGCTGGGCGAGAACGGCGCCGGCAAGTCCACGCTGATGAAGATCATCTACGGCTCGGTGAAGCCGGACAAGGGCAGCGTGCTCTTCGACGGCCAGCCGGTGCACATCCGCAACCCGCAGGAAGCGCGGGCGCTGGGCATCAGCATGGTGTTCCAGCACTTCAGCCTGTTTGACACGCTGACGGTGGCCGAGAACGTCTGGCTCGGCCTCGACAAGAGCCTGACGCTCAACCAGGTGACCCACAGCATCACCGCCAAGGCGCGCGAGTAT
>JAJNBO010000450.1 GCA_021156245.1 Ramlibacter sp.
ACCTTGCTCATGACCACCTGCATCTTGTTGCGCAGGCCAGCCACGACGTCAGCCTCGCCCTTGAGCATGGCCTGGAAGCCGATCTTCGCCACGTCCTCGGGCTGCATCATCATCTTGGGATCGTTGGCGACCTTGGTGGTCTCCATGTCCGCGCGCTCGAAGAACTCGGTGTCCGTCGGCCCGGGCATCAGGCAGCTGACCGTTACTTCGGTGCCCTTCAGCTCGTTGCGCAGGGCGATCGAGAACGAATCGATGAAGGCCTTGCTGCCGTTGTAGACGGCGTGGAAGGTGCCGGGCTGGAAGCCGGCGATCGAGCCGGTGATGAGGATGCGGCCGCGTGCCCGGGCCACCATGCCGCGCGCCACGTGCTGGATCAGGTGCACGGTGCCCGTGATGTTGGTGTTGATCACGTGCAGGATCGCCTGGAAGTCCTGCTGCAGGAACGAGCCGCCCAGGCCATGTCCGGCGTTGGCCATCAGCGCGTCCACTTCCCGGTTGCCGATGGTGGCTATCAGCTTCTGCGTGCCGTCCGTGGTCGCCAGGTCCACCTGGAGCGACTCCACTTGCGCACCGAGCGACTTGAAGTCCATCACGGCTTCCTCCAGCGGCGTGTCGGCGGCAACGATCAGGTCGTAGCCGTGTTCGGCAGCGCACTTGGCCAGGTGGTAGCCGATGCCCGACGAGGCGCCGGTGACCACCGCCAGCGGCCGTTTCGCTTTCAGTTCATCCATTGCAAATCCTTCCGTGTCTTCGCGGTTCGGACCATTCTGGGAAACGGTCGACGCCCTTGGTGTCAGACACGGGCGTGGCCTTCGTAGGCCGGCGGTGAGCGCGCAGCCGAACCCCGGTGAATGAATCCATCGCGCCACCTCGTGCGTATCCCCAACGCCAACCACGCCAAAGGATTCCCATGCTCCGCTTCGCCCTTGCCTCCACCGCCGTCGTCCTCCTGGCCGGCTGCGCCATGCAACCCATGGCCTCCATGCGGTCCTACGACCAGGCCATGCTCCCGGCGGCCGTACAAGTGCCCGCCGGCCACAAGGTCGCCATGGAAACCGTCGGCGCCGGCTCCATCACCTACGAGTGCCGCGCCAAAGCCAACATGGCCGCTGAGCACGAGTGGTTCTTCGTCGGCCCGGACGCGCGCCTGATGGACCGCAGCGGCAAGCAGGTCGGCCACTACTACGGTCCGCCCGCGACGTGGGAGAACAGCGACGGCTCCAGGATCACGGCCACGCAAGTTGCGGTGTCTCCTGCAGCGGCTGGCAGCATCCCGATGCAACTGGTGAAGGCGAACCCCGCCATGGGCTCGGGCGCCATGACCGGCGTCACGTACATCCAGCGCGTATCCACGCAAGGCGGCGTCGCGCCGGCGATCGCGTGCAGTGCCGCGAACGTGGGCGCCCGCCAGGTGGTGCAGTACCAGGCCGACTACATCTTCTACAAGGCGATGTAAGCGCCGGGTCTCCTTCTCTTCCTCCCTCTCCCCTCTGGGGAGAGGGACGGGGTGAGGGGCAAGCGCGCCACACACTTTCTTCTACCCTCGATCTTCCGACCCGCAGCAGCTACATTTGCTCACATAAGGGGAATGGGGGGGACCAGTGGGACTTTCGGACCGCGACTACATGCGCGATCGCGCGCGCGAGAACTTCCATCGCGAACGCGCCTTCAGGCCGCCTGACACAGGGCTCGGGTGGCCTTGGATCCTCCTCTTCTGGATCGCCATCGGCTTCATCCTGTTCAAGATCTACTCTGCCTACGACCCGACCGCCAGGCGGGCGGCAGCGAAACCTGTTCACGTCCAACAAGAGGACGTCGAGCCGGCCACCCCTGCGCCGCGCCGGGAAGAGACACGGACCTTCAGGTCGGAAGACCCGCCAGCACGCACTTTCTCACCGCAGACCGCGCCTCCGCCGCAGGCATCGCGTCAAGCCTCGACGTCAACCAACACGATCTACCTCTGTCGCGCCTATAACGGTGGCACCTTCTGGGCCCAGGCGCATTGCAACCAGCACAACGCGCTCATCGAACGCATCGCCTACGTGCCCCCGAGCCTTCCCTTCGACCAGCAGGTGGCGATCGCATCGCAACAGCAAAGAGACGGCGCTGCGCTGGTCAGCAGCCATACCGTTACCCATTCATCGAGCCAGAGCCAGTCATCGCCGCAGCACGAATGCAACGCGCTGGAAGCCCGCATCACGAGCCTGGACGCGATGGCCAGGCAGCCCCAGTCCGCGCAGACGCAGGACTGGATCGCCGGCAAGCGGAAGGAAGCACGCGACCGCCAATTCCGTCTGCGCTGCTAGTCCCCCGGTCGGCCTGTTTGCAACCCTTCCACCGCTGAGGTAACCAAGCGGAACTTGTCTTGGCTCAGCAGCATTCGCGTCCTAGAGTCGGACGACGAGAAGGAAGGAGCCTCATGGAGCCACGGAAACTCACCGCCCTGATAGGCGCCTTGGTCGTGTTCGCGATGCCGGCCGCGCAGGCAGAACCGCAGACGCAGGTGGCGCCCACCGTCACCAAATGCGTCGTGAACGGCATCACCACCTATTCCGACAAGCCTTGCCCGGAAGGCATCGACGAGCGGCAGATCGCCGTCGACAACGCTCCGCCCGTGGTGCTGGTCGCCTCCGAGAACCGTACGCCGCGTCCGGTGCGGGATGCCCGCTGCGACGCCGCCGCGGCCGAACTGCACAACATCGACGCCCTCACGCGCCAGGGACAGCCGCCGGAGATGCAGGCCTTCCTCGATGCGCGCCGGCAGCAGAAGCGCAACGAACTGTTCCGCTTTCGCTGCTAGCCACGCACACCCATCGGCGCCACGCCGATCCAGCGCTCATGCGCCCAGAACGCGAACGCCACCCACAGCACGACACCAATCGCCACGTTCAGTGACGTCATCGCCACCGTCCCCGCCGGCGGCACCGTGGCCAGGGTGCGTTCACGACGGCGCGCAGACCGGAAGTCCAGCACCGCCCACAGCAGGAACGACCCGAACAGCACCACGTCGGCCAGCGTGTTGTTGGCGACCAGGTGGGCGAAGGCCCAGACCTTCACGCCGATCACCTGCGGGTGCCGCGCCTTGAAGTGGTTGCGCGGGACGTAGGGCGCAACCAGCAGCACGAACGCCACCAGCGTGAGCAGCGCAGCGATATGCCGCATGGCCACCGGCGGCTGCGGCCACAGCACCACCGGGTCCTGCCGCGCCAGGCCGTAGCCCCAGACGATCAGCGCGAAGCCGAGGATCGAGGCGATGGCGACCAGCCCCTTCCACGGCTTCTCGCCCAGGCGCTGGATCATCGACGTGCGCCATCCGTCGGCGAACACACGCGTCGAATGCACACCCAGGAACACGGCCAGCCCCAGCACGAGCAGCAGCATCACGATCTCCTCCAACCACCGAAGGGGCGGATTCTGCGCCATCCCGAAACCGGTTTGGAGTGGCCTGTGGATCCCGCTTCGGTTGTCCGCGGATGTCTTCTTAAATTTCTTTAGTTCAAGATAGCAGTAGTAGCTAAGGGCAGCCCCGCGCTGTGGACAAGGCGCTTTTTCCCTTTTGCCATCAGGCACTTGCGTGGCTTGCACCACTGTGTGTAGGACTGCGTCGGAACTGTCCTACAAACATGAACAACTTGGCGGGAGGACCTGCCGGTGTGGATAACCATCGGGTTGTGCCGGAACCATCCACAGGCTTGTCAGACCAAAAAAAACTTTCGGCGCTTCCGGCGGGGTTGTGTGCTTGCGACGCGGACACTTTGTGGCTTGACACTGACCCCGTCATCCCCGCGTAGGCGGGGATCCAGGGCTCCCATGCACCCGAATCCGGAAGCCCTGGATTCCCGCCTTCGCGGGAATGACGGCTGTCAGCGCATCAATCGCACCGCCACCCCGACCCCTGCCGCCGCCAGCACCGCGCCCACGAGAAACACGCTCCCCAGCCCCGTGGCTTGCGCCAGCATCCCACCCAGCGGCCCCGACGACGCCATCGCGACGTCCTGGAAAGCCACGTACCCACCCATCGCCGCCCCGCGGCTTTGCGGCGGCGCCCGCCGCACCGCTTCCACGCCCAGCCCCTGGAAGGCCAGCGCGTAGCCACCGCCACCGAGCGCCGCGCCCAGCCATGCGACCTCCGGCCCCGGTGCCGCCCAGATCATGGCCAGCCCCACGGCCTCCACCAGCACCGCGAACAAGGTGACCTTCGCGCCGCCCACCTGGTCCGGCAAGTGACCGAACAGCAGGCGCGCCACGATGAAGCCCACGCCCATGCTGGTGAGCGCCAGCGCACCGCCGCCCCAACCGCGCTGCGCGAACAGCAGCACCGCGAAGATCGTGATCATGGCGTAGGCGCTCGAGCAGAGCATCAGCCCCAGCCCCGGCAGCTTGACGTTGCCGATCACGCTGAAGAACGGGACGCGCGCATGCGCACCCGGCCGCTCCTCGTGCATCAGCAGCACGATCGCCAGCGGCAGCAACGGGATCAGCAGCCCCGCGATGGCCACGCCGGCGAAACCGAAACGCGCATTCAGGGCGACGCCGAGCGGCGCCCCGGCCGCGAACGCCCCGAAGATCGCCACGCCCACCCAGCCCAGCACCTTGCCGGTGTGCGCCGGCCCGAGCCGCGCCATCGCCCAGGCCAGCACGCTGGTGATGAGGAAGCTCTCCGCCACGCCCGTGAGCAGCCGCGCGACGATGACGAGGCTCAACGCAGCCTGCGTCCGGTCGGCGAACTGCAGCGACAGCAGGTACACGATGCCGGTGGCTGCCGCACACACCAATCCCACGAGCGCCACCCGACGCGGCCCGTGCGCATCCGCGATGCCGCCGCCCCAGAGCCGGCCGAGGAAGGCGGAGAGGAACTGCGCCCCCATCACCACGCCCACCATCGTCGTGCCCTGCCCCAGCACGTCGTGCACGTGGCGCGGAATGACCGGCAGCGTCATGCCGGTGGCCAGGATGCCGGCAAACACCACCGCCATGAAAGGCAGCAGGGGTACGAAGGCGGAGAACAGCGAGCTGGAATTGTTTTTCATGCGCTAGGCAGAATAGCGCCAGCCATGACCGCCCCGCTCAACTACCGCCACCTGTACTACTTCTGGGTGGTCGCCAAGGAAGGCGGCATCGCCCGCGCCGCCAACCGCCTGGGCATGGCGGTGCAGACGGTGAGCGCGCAGGTGCGCCTGCTGGAGCAGGAGCTTGGCCACTCGCTCTTCAAGCCGGCTGGTCGCGGCATTGCGCTCACCGACGCGGGCGTGGCGGCCATGGGCATGGCCGACCAGATCTTCCAGCTCGGGGAACAGCTCCCCGACGCGGTGCGGGAAGCGGCGACGGGACAAGGCCTGCGGCTGGCCGTCGGCATGTCCGACGGTTTGCCGAAGCTGGTGGTGCGGCACCTGCTGCAGCCCGCGCTGGACGACGCGCGCGTGCGCCTGCTATGCCACGAAGACGAATTCGACCGGCTGCTTGCGGACCTGGCGCTGCATCGGCTGGACGCCGTGCTGTCGGACCGGCCCGCGCCGCCCAATCCCAACCTGCGCCTCTACGGCCACAAGCTCGGTGAAGCGGCGATGTCGTGGTTCGCGCCGGTGCACCTGGCAAAGCAGTGCAAGAAGCCCTTCCCCGAATGCCTGGCCGAACTGCCGATCCTGCTGCCCACCGCGCACGCCGCCATCCGGCCGCGGCTGGACCAGTGGTTCGAGCGGCATGGCATCCGCCCGCGCGTGGCCGGCGAATTCGAAGACAGCGCCTTGCTCGCAGCCTTCGGCCGCAGCGGCATGGGCGCCTTCCCGTCCAGCGTGTGGTCGCAAGAGGAGCTGCTGCAAGACAAGACCATGCGCCTGCTCGGCGAAGCGCCGGAGCTGGTGGAGCATTTCCACCTGATCAGCGCCGAGCGAAAAATCCAGCATCCGCTCGTGCAGCGCCTGCTGCACGGAG
>JAJNBO010000451.1 GCA_021156245.1 Ramlibacter sp.
CGAGTCGTCCGCGATGCACACGAAGCGGCGTGACTGAGCAGCGACGATCTTCTCGCGCGTCAGCGCCGCACCCCCGCCCTTGACCATGTGGCCCCGGCCGTCGATCTCGTCGGCACCGGCTCCACGGTCAACAAGTTCATCGAGGCCCTGGCCACGATGAAGGACGAGGTGCCCGGCGCGGTGTCCAGCTCGGTCGCCTCCACCGAGCGGCTGAAGGCGATCGGCGTGCGGGTGTTCGACGCCAACGAGGTCGGGGAGCTGGCGGTCTACATCGACGGCGCGGACGAGATCGACGGCCGGGGGCACATGGTCAAGGGCGGAGGCGCCGCGCTGACGCGCGAGAAGATCGTCGCCGCGCAGTCACGCCGCTTCGTGTGCATCGCGGACGACTCGAAGCGGGTGGAGGCGCTCGGCCGCTTCCCGATCCCGGTGGAAGTCATCCCCATGGCCACGCAGCGGCTGGTGCGCCAGTTCGCGCTGCAGGGCGGCACGGCGAAGGTGCGCCTGAAGGACGGCCAGCCGCTGGTGACGGACAACGGCCAGCACATCCTCGACGTGACGGGGCTGCAGGTGCGTGACCCGCTCGCCTTCGAAAGCGACGTGAACCAGTGGCCGGGCGTGGTGACGGTGGGCGTGTTCGCACACCAGAAAGCAGCGGTGTGCCTGCTCGCCACCGCGGGTGGCGTGCAGGTCATCGAATACTGAGGCCTAGAAGCGGATGCCGGCCGGGTTGGCCGGGGATTGCGTCGACTCGCGCGAGGGCAGCTCGGCGCGCGCAGGCGACGGTTCTTCGGCCGCTGCGGCTTCGCGAACCTGCACCGGCACCAGGGCCGTCGGGGCCGGGTTGCGGAAGGTCGGCGGCAGCTGGGACGTCTTCGGGTAGCCGGCGGCGTCCAGGTACCCTGTCCATTCGGACTCGGAGAAGCCGGCGAGGTGCTGCCCGCCCAGGGTGGCGAAGGGCACGCGAGGCTGGCCCGCAATCTTCTGCAGCGCGTCGATGTCGGCCTGGGTGGTGACCGTGCGCTCGGTGAAGGGCACGCCGCGTTGCGCAAGGAAGCTGCGTGCGGTGTTGCACGGCGCGCATTCGCGGCTGGTGTACAGGGTGAAAGGGAAGCGGGTGGCGGCGTTGCGCAGCTCCACCGGCAGCGTGGCGGTGCTGGAGCCGGCCGCGGCTGGCATCTGCACCGAGTTCGCGGCGGTCGCCTTGCCGTCCGGCGGCGGCCGGTCGGAGAAGGTCACCTTGCCGTCGGGCCCGACGATGCGGAACACCTGCGCCGATGCCGGCACGGCCCACAGCGCCGCACAGCCCACGATCGCGGCCCCCGCCGCCAGACGCACAGACACCATCTGAAACTCCCTCGTTGTTGCCTTATTGTGTCAGGCCATGCCCTGGTGCCGCAACAGCGCGTCGAGGGTGGGTTCCCGGCCGCGGAAGGCCTTGAACGACTCCATCGCGGGACGGCTGCCACCGGCCTCCAGGATGGCCTGCCGGTATTTTCTCCCCGTCGCAACACTCGGCATACCGTCCTTACCGGCTGTTTCCTCGAAGGCGGCGTACGCGTCGGCGCTGAGGACTTCGGCCCACTTGTAGCTGTAATAGCCTGCCGCATACCCGCCCGCGAAGATGTGGCTGAAAGTGTGGGCCATGCGGTTGAAAGCGGGCGGATGCAGCACGGAAACTTCGTCCCGCACCTGTTGCAGCAAAGGCATGAAATCGCTGGCCGGATCGTGTTCTGAATGCAACAGCATGTCGAACAGGGCGAACTCGATCTGCCGCAACGTGGCCAGCCCGCTCTGGAAATTCTTGGCCGCCAGCATCTTGTCGAACAGCTCGCGTGGCAGCGGCTCGCCCGTGTCGACGTGCGCGGTCATGTGCTTCAGCACGCCCCATTCCCAGCAGAAGTTCTCCATGAACTGGCTCGGGAGTTCCACCGCGTCCCACTCCACCCCGCTGATGCCGGAGACGTCGCGTTCGTTCACGCGCGTGAGCATGTGGTGCAGGCCGTGGCCGCACTCGTGGAACAGGGTGATCACGTCGTCGTGCGTCAGGAGCGGCGGCTTGCCGTCCACGCCTTCGGCGAAGTTGCACACGAGGTGCGCGATGGGGGTCTGCAGCTTGCCGTCGTCCGGCCGCAACCAGCGGGCGCGCACGTCGTCCATCCAGGCGCCACCGCGCTTGCCGGTGCGGGCCGACGGATCCAGGTAGAACTGGCCCACCAGTTCCCCGCCGCGCTCGATGCGGTAGAACTCCACGGAGGGGTGCCAGGCCGGCGCGTGGTCGCGGCGGATCTCCACCTCGAACAGCGTCTCGACGATCTTGAACAGGCCGGCGAGCACCTTCGGCGCGGTGAAGTACTGCTTCACCTCCTGTTCGCTGAAAGCGTAGCGCGCTTCCTTGAGCTTTTCGCCGATGTACGCCCAGTCCCAGGCCTGCGGATCGGCGACGCCCAGCTCCTGCTGCGCGAACTGGCGCATGTCGTCGACGTCCTTCTGCGCGTACGGGCGGGCGCGATGTGCCAGGTCCCGCAGGAACTGGACGACCTGCTTCGGGGACTCGGCCATCTTGGCCACGACGGACACCTCGGCGAAGTTGGCGTAGCCAAGCAGGCGTGCTTCTTCGCGCCGCAGCGCGAGGATCTCGCTCACGAGGGGCGTGTTGTCGAATTTCGGGTCGCCCTGGTCGCTGGCCCGTGTGACGTAGGCGCGGTACAGGCGTTCGCGCAGCGTGCGGTTGTGGCCGAACTGCATGACCGGCAGGTAGCTGGGCATCTTCAGGGTGAGCTTGTAGCCGTCCCGGTTCTCCGCCTCGGCGGCCGCGCGCGCCGCATGCACCACGTCCGGCGGGACGCCGTCGAGTTCGCTCTCCGAGGCGTAGTAGGAGAACGCGTCGGTGGAGTCGAGCGCGTTCTCGCTGAACTTCTGGCTCAGTTCCGCCTGCCGCTCCTGGATCTGGGCGAAGCGTTCCTTGGCGGCGCCTTGCAGTTCGGCCCCGGACAGCGTGAAGTTGCGCAAGGCGTTCTTGTGGGCCTGGCGCTGCTCGGGGGTCAGCTTGGCCGCGTCGATCGCCTTGTACTTG
>JAJNBO010000452.1 GCA_021156245.1 Ramlibacter sp.
CGGCAGCTTGAAGCGGCGCGGGCCGGCGCTGCCGGGATTGACGTAGAGGACGCCATCGCGCTCTTCGACACGCGGACGATGCGAGTGCCCGGTGACGACGACGTTCACGCCCTCCGGCAGCACGAGATCGGCGGCGTCGTGGACCACGTGCACGTGGATGCCCGCAAGTTGCACGGTCACTGCTTCGGGGATCTCCTGCGCCCACGGCACGCGGTCGTTGTTGCCGCGGACGACGGTAATCGGCGCGATAACGGACAGCGCCGCGAACACCTCCGGCCCGCAGATGTCGCCGGCGTGCACGACGTGGTCGCTGCCCTGAAGGAAGGCCAGCACCTCGGGCCGCAGCAAGTTGTGGGTGTCGGAGACGAGGCCGATGCGGAACACGGTCAGTCCGCCGGCAGCATCTGCGGATTCCAGGCCACCTCCCAGAGATGGCCGTCCGGATCCTGGATGTAGCCGGCATAGCCGCCATAGAAGGTGTCGTGCGGCTGCTTCGTGATGGAGGCGCCGGCGGCTCGCGCCTGCGCCATCACGGCATCGACCTCCTCCCGCGTTCGCACGTTGTGCGCGAGGCAGAACTGCGTCGAGCTGCCTCGGGCATCCGGCAAGCCGCTGTCGTGCGCCAGGCTCGCACGCGGCCACAGCGCCAGCCGCAGCCCGCCTTCGAGATCGAAGAAGGCCACCGCGCCGTGCTCGAACTCCTTGCCGACGATGCCTTCACTCGGCCAGCCCAGGCCGTCGCGATAGAAGCGCAGCGAGCGCTCGAGGTCGGCGACGGCCAGGGTGATGAGTGTGATGCGGGGCTTCATCCCCGCATGCTACGACGCGGCGCCCGCGTGCGGGCCCACTCCAGCTGATCAGAAAGGCGGTGCCGAGAGTTGTCGCGCCGCGTTGGCGCGATAGGCCACCAGAGCCTTCTGCACAGTCTCGACCCACGCGCTCTCGCCGGCCGCCATGAGGTCGTCCTTGGTGACGACGCTCACGACAACGGGCACGCCGCCGTCGGAAATGCGCAGTTCCGTCTCGATGTTCGCCGTGAGCGTGATCGTCCAGAAACCGGGCGTGAACCAAGCCCAGAACTTGCGCACGCTGACGTCCACGTTGAGCGGGTTGGGGCCTGCCGAAGCCGCGTCCGTGGCCACCCGGTAGCCCGCCTGCCGGAACGCCGCGGAGAGGTTCTCGCGCACGAGCCCGGTGACCGTCTGACCCTCCTGCAGCAGCACGTCGCCGAGCGCCTGTCCATAGGTGTTGCGTTTACGGGCGATGGCGCGAGCCTTGACGGAATCACTGGCCTGTGAGGCCCCACCTTCACCGAGCGACGGAACGCTGGGATCGGCCGGCTTCTCGGCGAACTGGCGGGTGTCCTGGACGGAACGGATGACCACGGCACGGGGCTTGGTCACTGCGGCGGCTGCGGCGGCATCGGGCGGTGCGATCCGCACTTCGCTGCGACTGGTCGCACAGCCTCCGAGGATGGCGCTCGCCAACAACAGCGCCGCAGCGCCAAAGGTTCTGATGTTCATGAAATCCCTCCGGTGGTTGTTTTCGTTTGCGGGTCGACCCGCCAAACCACTTTAACCATCCGGGGCGAAAGTTCCCTGCGCCTTTTGGGGGAGGAGCGGGGCGCCACCTGCGCTCAAGCCACGCGGCGCACTTCCATCACGCCCGACGTCGTGACCTGCTCATACGTCTTCGCATCGTTCAACGCGAGGTGCAGCAGGATGCGGCCGGACTGCCACATGACGATGCGGTTCAACAGGACGCCAGCCGCGATGAGCAATCCACCGGTCCAGGGGCGGCCGGTCAGCGCCAGCGCGATGCCGACGCCCAGGAGCGGCAGCACGACCACGATCAGCATCAGGCGCTGCGACACGTAGCGCCGCGCCAGCTTGGGATCGACGATCACGCGGAAGCGCCCCGCGGGCAGGCCGCTGCGGAAGTCCTCGTAGGCCACGTACTCGGCGAAGTCGCCGCTTGCTGCATCGGTCACGGCTCCATCCCCATCACTTCGGTGAACTGCTCGCCTTCGGCGCTCTGCTGCAGCGCCCACATGTCCGCGTAGCGGCCGCCGAGCGCCAGCAGCTCCTGGTGGGTGCCGCGCTCGATGATGCGGCCCGCCTCCATCACCAGGATCTGGTGCGCGTCGACCACCGTCGACAGGCGGTGCGCGATGACCAGCGCGGTCTTGTTCTTCGCCACGCTCTTGAGCTCCGACTGGATCGCGCGCTCGTTCGCGCTGTCCAGCGCCGAGGTGGCCTCGTCGAAGATCAGGATCGGCGGGTCCTTCAGCAGCGTGCGGGCGATGGCCACCCGCTGCTTCTCGCCGCCCGAGAGTTTCAGTCCGCGCTCGCCCACCATCGTGTGGTAACCCTTGGGCGTGGAGGCGATGAAGTCATGGATGCGCGCAGCCCGCGCGGCCTCTTCCACTTCGGCGCGCGTCGCGCCGGGGCGGCCATACGCGATGTTGTATTCGACCGTGTCGTTGAACAGCACAGTGTCCTGCGGAACGATGCCGATGGCCTGGCGCACGCTCGACTGCGTCACGTCGCGCACGTCCTGCCCGGCGATGGTGATGCGGCCCTGCTGCACGTCGTAGAAGCGATAGAGCAGTCGGGCGAGCGTCGACTTGCCCGAGCCCGACGGCCCGACCACCGCGACCGTCTTCCCTGCGGGGATCTCGAAAGACACGTCGTGGAGGATCGGGCGGGTGGATTCGTAGGCGAAATGGACGTGGTCGAACCGGACCGTCGAATCGGCCGACAGGGGGAGAGGGGAAGCGTCCGGCCGGTCCGCGATCTCGCGCTCCTTCTCCATCAGCGTGAACATCTTGTCCAGGTCGGTCAGGCTCTGCTTGATCTCGCGGTACAGCACGCCCAGGAAGTTGAGGGGGATGTACAGCTGGATCATGAAGGCGTTGATCATGACCAGGTCGCCCAGCGTCATGCGCCCTTCGGCCACGCCCACGGTGGCCCGCCACAGCATCGCCCTGGAGACCTTCCGCCACCTGCATGCGCTGTCGCTGCGCTTCCACCTGGAGCGGCAGACCGGCGGCATGACGCGCGACATCGAGCGTGG
>JAJNBO010000453.1 GCA_021156245.1 Ramlibacter sp.
GGAGCGGCAGGCCTACTTGCGGCGCGTGAATGCGGAGCACGAGAACATCGTGGACGCCATTTCGCGGCAGGACCCCGAGGCCGCGCGCGCTGCCATGCGCACGCACCTGGCCAACAGCCGCGAGCGCCGCAAGCGGCTGGCCGAGCAGCGCTGATTTCGTCATCCCCGCGGAGGCGGGGATCCAGGGCTTCGGGGAATGCGCGCGAGCGCGCAGTTCTGGATCCCCGCCTGCGCGAGGACGACGGCCGCGGTTGCACCGCTATTCCGTCGGTTGTATGATGTCCTATCTCTTCGACCGGAAGCACCATGTCGCCCAATGAACTGAAGAAGGCCCTCTCCACCGGCCTGCTCTCCTTCCCCCTCACCGATTTCGACAGCGACCTGCGCTTCGAGCCCAAGGGCTATGCCAGGCGGCTGGAGTGGCTCATGCCTTACGGTGCCACGGTGCTGTTCGCCGCCGGCGGCACCGGCGAGTTCTTCTCGCTGGAGCCCCAGGAATACGCCGGCGTCGTCAAGACCGCGGCCGACACCTGCCGCGGACGCGTCCCCATCGTCGCCGGTGCGGGTGGCGGCACGACGCTCGCGATCAAGTACGCGCAGGAGGCCGAGCGCAACGGCGCGCAGGGCGTGCTGCTGCTGCCGCACTACCTGACCGAGGCTACGCAGGACGGCCTGGTGCTGCACGTCGAAGCCGTGTGCAGGAGCGTGAAGATCGGCGTGATCGTCTACAACCGCGGCGCCACCCGGCTCACCGCCGAATCGCTGCTGAAGCTGGCCGAGCGCTGCCCCAACCTGATCGGCTTCAAGGACGGCACCGGCGACATCGAGCGCATGGTCTCCATCCGCCAGAAGCTGGGCGACCGCTTCGCGATGATCGGCGGCATGCCGACGCACGAGGTCTATGCGCATGCGTACAAGGCGCTGGGGGTGCCGACCTATTCGTCCGCCATCTTCAACTTCATCCCGCGCACCGCGATGGAGTTCTACAACGCCTACTGGGCGGGCGACACCGCCGTGACCGGGCGCCTGATCGACGAATTCTTCCTGCCCTACCTCGCCATCCGCGCCAAGGGCGAAGGCTACGCAGTGTCCATCGTCAAGGCCGGCGCCACCATCGTCGGCAAGTCGGCCGGTCCGGTGCGCCCGCCGCTGTCGGACCTGAAGCCGCAGGAAGTGGAAGAACTGGCCGCGCTGATCCGCAAGCTCGGCCCGCAGTAAGAACAACCCCAAGGAGACCTCACCATGATCAAGAAGACGCTGATGGGCCTGGCGATCGCCGTGTCCGCCGTGACCGCCCTGGCCGCCTATCCCGAGAAGACCGTCACGCTGGTCGTGCCCTTCCCGCCCGGCGGCTCCACCGACGCCATCGCGCGCGTGATCGGCCAGAAGCTGCAGGAAAAGCTCGGCCAGAGCTTCGTCGTCGACAACAAGGCCGGCGCCACCGGCACCATCGGCGCCGCGTTCGTCAAGCGCGCGCCGGCCGACGGCTACACCCTGTTCGTGTCCTCGCTCGGTCCGTTCGTCATCGCGCCGCACCTGATCAAGGGCGTGCAGTACGACGCGCTGAAGGACCTGGACCCCATCACCGTGGCCGTGCAAGCCCCCAACGTGCTGGTCGTGCCCGCCAACTCGCCGTACAAGACGGTGGCCGAACTGCTCGAAGGCCTGAAGAAGACGCCTGGCAAGGTGAGCTTCGCCTCCTCCGGCAACGGCTCCTCCGACCACCTGTCCGCGGAGCTGTTCTGGCAGCAGACCAACACCTCCGGCCTGCACATCCCCTACAAGGGCGGCGGCCCCGCCATCAACGACCTGCTCGGCGGCCAGGTGGACTCCGCGTTCGTCAACATCAACAGCATCATCCAGCACATCAAGGCTGGCAAGGTGCGCGCGCTGGGCATTTCCTCGCTCAACCGCAACCCGCTGCTGCCCGATGTCCCGACCCTGCAGGAGCAGGGCGTCAAGGGCGCCGAAGTGCAGTCGTGGCAAGCCGTCGCCGGCCCCAAGGGCCTGCCGGCGGACGTGAAGGCGAAGCTGCAGGTCGAGATCAAGGCGGCGCTGAACGACCCGGCCGTCAAGGAGAAGCTGCTGGCCCAGGGCTTCGAGATCGTGGCCAACACGCCCGACGAATTCGCGAAGTTCCAGGCGGTCGAATTCGCCAAGTGGAAGAACCTGATCGAAGCACGCAAGATCACTGCGGACTGATCCCCGGAGCCGGGCCATGACCTCCATTCCGCGCCGCATCCGCATGCACGAGGCGGACAACGTGGCCATCGTCGCCAACGATGGCGGCCTGGCCGAGGGCGCGGCTTTCGACGACGGCCTGGTCCTGCGCGAGCGCGTGCCGCAGGGCCACAAGGTGGCGCTGGTCGACATCCCGGCGGGCGGCGAAGTGCGTCGCTACGACGTGGTGATCGGCCGTGCGCTGAAGGACATCCGTGCCGGCAGCTGGGTGCACGAGCGCCTGCTGGCGATGCCGGACGCTGCCGGCCTCGAAGGCCTGCCGATGGCCACGGCGAAACCCCCGCCGATGCAGCCGCTGGAGGGCTACACCTTCGAGGGGTACCGCAATCCGGACGGCAGCGTCGGCACGCGCAACATCCTGGCCATCACGCAGACGGTGCAGTGCGTGGCGGGCGTCACCGAATTCGCGGTCGACCGCATCCGCAAGGAGCTGCTGCCCCGCTACCCGAACGTCGACGACGTCGTCGCGCTGGAGCACGGCTACGGCTGCGGCGTGGCGATCGATGCGCCCGATGCGGTGGTGCCGATCCGCACGCTGCGCAACATCAGCCTCAACCCGAACTTCGGCGGGGAGGTGATGGTGGTCAGCCTGGGCTGCGAGAAGTTGCAGCCCGAGCGCCTGCTGCCTCCCGGCAGCATCCCCCTCGTCGACCAGCGCAGCGAAGACGCCGCGCTGGACGTGGTGCGCCTGCAGGACGACGCGCACGTGGGCTTCATGTCGATGGTCGACTCGATCATGCGCCAGGCCGAGGTGCACCTGCGAAAATTGAACGCGCGCCACCGCGAGACCGTTCCGGCCAGCGAGCTGGTCGTCGGCGTGCAATGCGG
>JAJNBO010000454.1 GCA_021156245.1 Ramlibacter sp.
CCCCCGTGCTCGACAGGAACTGGGCCCTCGTCGCCGCGGGCGCGCTCATGACCTGCGTCGCCATCGGGGTGGTGTTCTCCCTCGCCGTGTTCCTCGATCCGCTCGGGGCGGACACGGGCTGGTCGCGCGCCGGCATCTCCGCGGCCATGACCCTGGCATTCCTCGCCATGGGCCTGTCGGGCTTCGGCTGGGGCACGCTCAGCGACCGGATCGGGCCGCGGCCGGTGGTGCTGGGCGGGATCGTCCTGCTCGGTCTCGCCAGCGTGCTGGCCAGCCGCGCGACCACCCTGCTCCAGTTCCAGGTGACGTTCGGCGTGCTGATCGGCGCCGCGGCCGGCGCCTTCTTCGCGCCGATCATCGCGGCCACCTCCATCTCGTTCGAAAAGAGGCGCGGCCTCGCCATCGCGCTCGTGAGCGCCGGAATGGGCGTGGCGCCGATGACCATCGCACCGCTCGCCGGCTGGCTGGTCACCCTGTACGGCTGGCGCACCACGATGCTCGCCATCGGCATCGGCACCTGGGTGGTGCTCCTGCCCGTCGTGCGCTGGATCCGCGCCGTTCCAGCCGCCGCGGCTCCGGCCGGGCCCGCGGACGGCGGCCCGAAGGCGAGCGCGCGCGACGCGTTGCGCTCGCCGGCCTTCCTGATCCTCGGCGGGGCCTTCTTCGCCTGCTGCGCCGCGCATTCGGGCCCGATCTTCCATACCGTGAGCTACGCCATCGGGTGCGGCCTGCCGATGGTGGCGGCGGTGACGATCTACAGCATGGAAGGCGCGGCCGGCCTCGGCGGCCGGTTGCTGTTCGGCCTTGCCGCCGACAAGTACGGCGCGAAGCCGGTGCTGGTGGTCGGCCTGCTGGTCCAGGCCTTTGCCGCCGTCACCTATCTCGCGGTCAACCAGCTCGGGGGCTTCTACGCCGTGGCCATCGTCTTCGGCGCGGCCTACGGCGGCACGATGCCGCTGTACGCCGCCCTGGCCCGCGAGGCTTTCGACGCGCGGATCCAGGGCACCGTGCTCGGCGCGGCGACCTTGTTGTCCAGCCTCGGCATGGCGCTGGGCCCCTTCATCGGCGGCTGGCTGTTCGACCGCTTCGGCACCTACGCCTGGCTGTACATCGGATCGATGATCGTCGGCCTCGCGGCGGCGGGCATCGCGATGATGTTCCCGCGCGGCGCCGCATCGCGGCGACTGCAGCCCGCGTGAGCGCTCCCGGCGGGGTGCGACAATTCCGCCATGCCGCAACAGGAATTCGCGCCCGGGCTCCAGGTCCAGGGCTTCAAGCCGCCGCTGAACTTGAAGGACTTCAAGCTCGTCGCCTTCGACATGGACTCCACCCTGATCAACATCGAGTCGGTGGACGAGATCGCCGATGCGGTGGGCCGCAAGGAAGAAGTGGCCGCCATCACCGAGGCCGCCATGCGCGGCGAGATCGCCGACTACAAGGAGAGCCTGCGCCGCCGCGTCGCGCTGCTGGAAGGCGTGACGGTCGCGGACATGGAGCAGGTCTACACCGGGCGAGTGCAGCTCAACCCCGGCGCCGAAACGCTGGTGCAGGCCTGCAAGGCCGCCGGGATGAAGATCCTGCTGGTCTCCGGCGGCTTCACCTTCTTCACCGACCGCATCCGCGACAAGCTGGGCATCGACTACACGCGATCCAACGTGCTGGAGATTCGCTCCGGGCCGAACTGCGGCGAACTCACCGGCCGCATGGTGGACCAGCCCTGGGGCGACATCTGCGATGGCGAAGAGAAGCGCAAGATGCTGCTGGAGACCTGCGCGCAGCTGGGCATCTCGCCCCAGCAGGCCATCGCCGTGGGTGACGGCGCAAACGACCTGCCGATGATGGAGGTGGCCGGCCTCTCCGTCGCCTTCCATGCCAAGCCGAAGGTGCGCGCGCAGGCGATGGTGGCGATCAACTCCGGCGGACTGGACCGGCTGCTGGAAGTGATGGCGTAGCCATCATGCCCGACGCGATCCGGGATCCAGGATCCTGACCGTGAAGGTGGTGCCGGCGCCGAGCCGGCTTTCCACCGAAATGGTCCCGCCGTGCATCTCCACGGCGTTCTTCACGATCGCGAGGCCGAGCCCCGTGCCCTGGATCGCGCCGACGTTGCTGGCGCGATGGAACGACTCGAACAGGTGGCCGATCTCGTCCGGCGGGATGCCGATGCCTTCGTCCTTCACGCGGAACACGGTGCCGCCCTCCTCCCGCGTGATCTCGAACAGCACGCGCCCGCCGTGCGGCGAGTACTTGATCGCGTTGGACAGCAGGTTGCCGAAGATGTGCCGCAACAGCTTCTCGTCGTAGACGCCGGGCGCCACATCGTCCGCCACGTTGCAGGCGACTTCGCTGCGGGCCTGGGGATGCTGCAGCCTCGCCTCCTGCACGAACTGGGCGCACAGCGCGCGCAGGTCGACGTGCGCCGGCTGAAACTCGAGCATCTGCGCGTCCGCGCGTCCGAGCAGCAGCACGCGGTCCAGCATGCGCGACATGCGCTGCACGCCCGCGGCGATGCTGTCCAGCGTCTCGCTGCGCTCCTCGGGCGGCAGCCGGTCGCCGTAATGCCGCAGCAATTCCTCGGCGGAGAGGATGGCAGCCAGCGGCGTGCGGAACTCGTGGCTGGTCATGGAGACGAAGCGTGAACGCAGCGCGTTGAGCGCCTTCTGCTGCTCCAGCGCCTCGCGCATTTCCGCCTCCGACTTCTTGCGGTCCGTGATGTCCAGGAAGGTCCAGATCACCCCCGAGTCGGGATCGTTGGGCCGCACGCAGCTGCCGCCCATCTGCACCCAGAACAGCTCGCCGTTGCGGCGCTTGAGCTGCATCTCGCAGGTGTAGGAGCCGGTGGCGATCAGGGCCTGGCGCGCCTCGACGCCGAAGCGTTCCCAGCTCTCGGTGTCCGGATGCAGGTAGTCGGAGCCCTGGCCGGTGAGCACCTGGCGCGGATAGCCGAGCATCTCGGCGAATTTCTCGTTGACCCACTCGTGGCGGCGTTTCACCGAAAGCACGATGCCGACCACCGCGTTGTTCAGGATCGCCTCGCGCTCGGACATCGTGCGCTGCAGCTGCTCCTCG
>JAJNBO010000455.1 GCA_021156245.1 Ramlibacter sp.
TCGATCTCGGCGTCGTAGAACTCCTCGACGCGGCCGCAGTCCAGGCAGACCAGGTGGTCGTGGTGCTGGCCTTCGTTGAGCTCGTAGACAGCCTTGCCGCTCTCGAAATGGCTGCGGCTCAGGATGCCGGCCTGCTCGAACTGGGTGAGCACCCGGTAGACGGTGGCGAGGCCGATGTCCGACCGGTCCTCCAGCAGCACGCGGAAGACATCCTCCGCCGTCATGTGGCGCTGGGACCCCTTGTGGAACACGTCGAGGATCTTCAGCCGCGGCAGCGTGGCCTTCAATCCCGTGCTCTTGAGTTCGTCGATGTTCGCCATGGGTGCCCGCTACAATGCCCCGATCATATCGCCTGCCCCTGAAATGTCCGCCCAGCCCCTGCGCCAGTCGCGCCTCGTCCTGGCTGTCGCCGCGGCCGCGCTCCTCGCCGGCTGCGGCGCCATGGACGCCGGCCGCCGCGTCACCACCGCGCTCACGCCTTACCGGATCGAGATCGTCCAGGGCAACTTCGTGTCGAAGGAGCAGGTCGAGGCGCTGCAGAAGGGCATGAGCCGCGACCAGGTGCGCCAGATCCTCGGCACGCCGCTGGTGACGAGCGTGTTCCACGGCGAGCGCTGGGACTATGTGTTCACGCTCAAGCGCCAGGGCGTCGACCCGCAACAGCGCCGCCTGACGGTGTTCTTCCAGGGCGAGAGCATGGACCGGGTCGAGGGCGACCCGATGCCCAGCGAGTCCGAATTCGTCGCCGCCCTGGACAACCGCCGCAAGACCGGCAAGGTGCCGCGCCTCGAAGCCACCGAGGAGGAACTGCGCTCCTTCGACGGCAAGCGCACGCCGGCTGCGCCGGCTGCGACGGCGCAGCCGGCCACCGCGGCCCCGGCGAACTACCCGCCGCTCGAATCCCCGGCCCGCTGAGCCCATGAGCAAGGGCACGCAGGCACTCAAGAACGTGGCCGTCACCGGCGCGGTGCAGCGCCCGGTGGCGCCGACGACCTACCACGAGGTGGCGGTCGCGGGCGCGTCCGGCCGCATGGGCCACATGCTGATCGAGGCGATCCGCGCGTCCGACGACTGCCGCCTGGCCGGTGCGCTGGACATTGCGTCGAGCCCCGCGATCGGCAACGATGCCGCCGCTTTCCTGGGCCACGCGAGCGGCGTGCCGGTCAGCTCCGACCTGCGCATCGGCCTGGAGCACGCGCACGTCCTGATCGACTTCACGCGGCCCGAGGGCACGCTGGCCCACCTGAAGATGTGCCGCGAGCTCGGCGTCAAGGCGGTGATCGGCACCACCGGCTTCAGCGAAGGCCAGAAGCGCGAGATCGCCGACGCCGCGCGCGACATCGCGATCGTGATGGCGCCCAACATGAGCGTGGGCGTGAACGTCACCTTGAAGCTGCTGGAGATGGCGGCCAAGGCGCTCGCCACCGGCTACGACATCGAGATCATCGAGGCGCACCACCGCCACAAGGTGGACGCGCCCTCCGGGACCGCGCTGAAGATGGGCGAAGTCATCGCCGAGGCGATCGGCCGCGACCTGAAGAAGGTGGGCGTGTTCGCGCGCGAAGGCGTCACCGGCGAGCGCGACCCCTCGAGCATCGGGTTCTCCGCCATCCGTGGCGGCGACATCGTGGGCGACCACACCGTGCTCTTCGCGGGCACCGGCGAGCGCATCGAAATCACGCACAAGTCGGCCAGCCGCGCCACCTACGCGCAGGGCAGCCTGCGCGCCGTGCGCTTCCTCGCCGGACAGCCCAAGGGGTTGTTCGACATGTTCGACGTTCTCGGATTGAGGGACTGACCTCCACATGAGCTTCATGGATCTCTTCCGCCAGGGCGACGCGATCACCCAGGTGGTGGCGATCTTGTTGCTGGCGATGTCGGTGTCGAGCTGGGTCGTGATCCTGTGGAAGGCCTGGATGCTGCATCGGGCCGGCAGCGACGTCAGCCGCAGCACGGCCGCCTTCTGGCAGTCGGCGACGCTCGACGAGGCAAGGCAGAAGATCAGCGCCTTCGATCGCGAGGCCCTGGTGCTGCCCCTGATCGCCGCGACCGACGCGCACGCACCGGGCTCGCTGGCCGCGGCGGGCGACAAGTCGCAGCAACTCACCCGCGTGCTGCGCGACGCACTGCATCGCGTCCTCGACAAGCTGCAGTTCGGCCAGGTGCTGCTGGCCACGGTCGGCTCCACCGCGCCCTTCGTGGGACTGCTCGGCACGGTCTGGGGCATCTACCACGCGCTCACCGGTATCGCGAATGCGGGCCAGATCACCATCGACCGCGTCTCCGGCCCTGTTGGCGAGGCGCTGATCATGACCGCCGCCGGCCTGGCCGTGGCCATCCCGGCCGTCCTGGGCTACAACATCTTCGGCCGCCTGATCGGCCGCATCGAGGCGGACCTGGAAGGCTTCGCCCGCGATCTGCGCGAGCTGCTGGCGCACCCCGCCTCCGGAGCCTGACCGTGGCGTTCGGCCGCCTGGAGCGCACCAAGGGCGACGCGCCGATGAGCGACATCAACGTCACGCCGCTCGTGGACGTGATGCTGGTGCTGGTGGTCATCTTCATCATCACGGCGCCCCTGCTGGCCAGCAGCATCCGGCTGGACCTGCCGAAGGCCGACGGCGCGCAGCCGGGCGACGCCCCGCGCTTCGTGACCGTGGTGCTGGACAAGGCGGGCCAGGTCTTCGTCAACGACAAGCCCGTGACCGCTCCCCAGCTCGCCGAGCAGCTGGCCGCGGCGGCGAAGGCCAATCCCGAAACCGAGATCCAGCTGCGCGCCGACCAGGCCGTCCCCTATGGCCGGATCGTCGAAGTCATGGGCCTGGCGCACAGGGCGGGCCTCACGCGGATCGGCTTCGTCGCCGAGCAACCGAAGTAGAAGGCGGGGTCCGAACAACCGGACGCAAAGGACGCAAAGGAAAACCAGAAAAGGTTCTGGATGTCATTTTTGCGTCCTTTGCGAAATCCTTTGCGTCCTTTGCGTCCGGTACCCGCATTTCCCCCCGGCCCTACAATTTCGGAATATGGACGACAAGTACAACCACCTGGCGGTCGAGAAGGCTGCG
>JAJNBO010000456.1 GCA_021156245.1 Ramlibacter sp.
TGTTCGGACCCGCACGCCGAACTGGCGATGATGGAGTTGTTCGGCAGCCCGCCCGAAGGCTTTCGCGAAGCGTACGTGGAGGCAGGCGGCGCGTGGCCGTCGGCGCGGCGGATCGCGCTGTACCAGCTCTACCACCTGCTCAACCATGCCGTCCTGTTCGGCGCGGGCTACACCCGGCAGGCGCTGCGCGTGGCGCATTCCCTCACCTGACGCGAAGGCCGCCCGCTTGCGGCATGATGCTCGCATGGAGCACCCTGACCCCGATACCCCGGCCGCCACGGCCGAACCCCGCAACGCCTTCCTCGAGGAAAAAGCGTTCAAGTCCCGCACCGTCCTGCTGTTCGGTGCGATCTCCGACCAGTCCGCCAGCGACATCGCGCGGCGGCTGATCGCGCTCGATGCCGATTCCGCGGCGCCGATCGACATGCTCGTGAGTTCGCCCGGCGGCCACCTGGAGTCGGGCGACGCGATTCACGACATCATCCGCTTCATCAGCGCGCCGGTGAACATGATCGGCACCGGCTGGGTGGGCAGCGCCGCGACGCACCTCTACTTGTCCGTTCCGAAGGAGCGGCGTTTTTGCACGCCCAACACGCGCTTCCTGATCCACCAGCCTTCGGGCGGCGCAGGCGGCCCGGCGAGCGACATCGCCATCCACGCGCAGGAGATCATCAAGGCGCGCGAACGCATCGCCCGCACGATCTCGCGCGAGACGGGGCGGCCGCTCGACGGCGTGCTGGAAGACATCGAGCGCGACCGCTGGCTGTCGGCCGAAGAGGCGATCGAGTACGGTCTCGTCGGTCGCATCATCGCCAACAAGAGCGAGCTGAAGAAGTAAGGGCTGGGGCGCGCGATGCCGCGGTTCGGCTCCGCGCTCACCGCCGGCCTGCGAATCCCCCTCAGCCAGCCAAGCGCTGCGCGATCGCGAGCGTCGGCCCGGCCTGGTTCATCGTGTAGAAGTGCAGCCCGGGCGCGCCGCCGCGTTCGAGCTGCTCGCAAAGCGCGCTGACGACGTCGAGGCCGAAGGCCTTGATGGACGCGCTGTCGTCGCCGAAGCTTTGCAGCCGCAGCCGGATCCAGCGCGGCACCTCGGCGCCGCAGCTGTCGGAGAAACGCAGCAGCTGGCTGGAGTTGGTGATCGGCATGATGCCCGGCACCACCGGCACGTCGATTCCGAGCTTGCGCACCTCGTCGACGAAGCGGAAGTAGGCATCGGCGTTGTAGAAGTACTGCGTGATCCCCGCATCGGCGCCGGCCCGCACCTTGGTCGCGAACGCTTCGAGATCGGCGCGCGGCGACTTCGCCTGCGGATGCACTTCGGGATAGCAGGCCACCTCGATGCGGAAATCGCTGCCGCACTCCTCGCGGATGTACGCGACCAGGTCGCTGGCGTACTGGAACTCGCCGCCCATGCCGTAGCCGCTGGGCAGGTCGCCGCGCAACGCGACCAGGCGCTTCACGCCCATGGCCCGCAGTTGCGCCAACTGGTCGCACACCTTGGCACGGGTGGCGCCGATGCAGGAGAAGTGGCTGGCCGCATCCACGCCCTCGGCCAGGATCTCGCTGACCGTGGCGAAGGTGCCACTGTGCGTGGAGCCGCCCGCGCCGTAGGTGACGGAGCAGAACTCCGGCTTCAACGCGTAGAGCTGCTGGCGCGCCGCGCGCAGCTTGTCGCTGCCTTCGGGCGTCTTGGGCGGGAAGAATTCGAGGCTGATGGGAAGCATCATGGGCTCCTCAGTGCGTGAAGGAAGAACTCGCGGTTGCCGTCGCCACCCGCGATGGGGCTGTCGTACCAGCCGATGACTTGCAAGCCAAGCGCCGTGCAGGCATCGCGCAGCCGCTGCTCGACGACGGCATACAGCGCCGCGTCGCGCACGACCCCGCCCTTGCCGATCTGCGCCGGCTGCAGCTCGAACTGCGGTTTCGCGAGCATGAGGAGGTGGCCACCGGGCTTGATCAACGGCGCCAGAGCCGGCAACACGAGCGTGAGCGAAATGAACGAGAGGTCACCCGTCACCAGGTCGAAGTTGCCTCCGACGTAGTGCGGCTTCAGCTCCCGCGCATTCAGCTTCTCGATGGCGCTGACCCGCGGGTCGGCGCGCAATGTCGGGTGCAGTTGGCCGTGGCCGACGTCCACGCCGATCACGTGCTTGGCGCCGCGTTGCAGCAGGCAGTCGGTGAAACCGCCCGTGGACTGGCCGACGTCGAGGCAGTTCCACCCCGTGACGACGAGTCCCGTTGCCACCAAGGCGCCCTCGAGCTTCAGCCCGCCGCGCGAGACGTAGCGCGACTCCGCCGTGTCCAGCAGTTCGACCTGCGCATCGGCAGGAAGCTCGTCGCCATTCTTGGCCACGCGCTTCCAGGCCGCGCCGTCGAACCACCGCACGCCGGAGGCTATGAGCCGCTGCGCCTGCGACCGGGTGGCCGCAAGGCCGCGTTCCACCAGGAACTGGTCGGCGCGCACGCCGCGCTCAGTACCGGTACGTATCCGGCTTGTACGGCCCGGTCTTCTTCACGCCGATGTAGGCAGCCTGCGCTTCGGTCAGCTCGGTCAGCTGCGCGCCCAGCTTGGACAGCTGCAGCCGCGCGACCTTCTCGTCCAGCAGCTTCGGCAGCACGTACACCTGGCCCACTTCGTAGTCGTCCGGCTTGGTGAACAGCTCGATCTGCGCGAGCGTCTGGTTGGCGAAGGACGAGGACATCACGTAGCTGGGGTGGCCCGTGCCGCAGCCCAGGTTGACCAGCCGGCCCTTGGCCAGCAGGATGATGCGCTTGCCGTCCGGGAAGATGACGTGGTCGACCTGCGGCTTGATCTCGTCCCATTGGCAGTTCTTCTCGAGCGACGCGACGTCGATCTCGTTGTCGAAATGGCCGATGTTGCAGACGATGGCCTGGTCCTTCATCTTCGCCATGTGGGCGTAGGTGATGACGTCCTTGTTGCCGGTGGTCGTGACGAAGATGTCCGCCTTGTCGGCGGCGTATTCCATCGTCACCACGCGGTAGCCTTCCATGGCGGCCTGCAGCGCGTTGATCGGGTCGATCT
>JAJNBO010000457.1 GCA_021156245.1 Ramlibacter sp.
CACGCCGATGAGCACGCCGAGCGTGATCCCGACGAACATCAGGAGCAGGTTCATCGGCGTCAGGATGACGCTGAAGCCGTGGAAGAGGGCGCTGAGTTCGGTCATGTCAGTACCCCAGGAAGTCGAGCGGCTTCAACCAGCCCTTGTACAGGGGAATCTTGAACCACACTTCGAACAGGAAGAAGAAGAACACCGCGACGGCCACGCCGAGGATGACGCTCTTGATGCGCGAGAACTTGCCCAGGAAGATCATGAAGCCGGCGATGTACACCGCCGCGGCGAGGTAGATGCCGAAGATCTGGATGGCCAGCACGAAGACCAGCGCCGGGAGCAGGACCGACAGCACGCGGCGGATCTGCTCGCCGTCCACGAAGATGTCGTGGTTGCGATTCTTGCCGAACAGCGCCTGGTACAGCGTCCCTGCGCCGGAGATGACCAGGATGACGCCGATGTAGAAAGGGAAGTAGCCGGCGCCAGGACCGTCGCTGGTCCAGCCGGATCCAAGGTTGCGGCTGCCGAACAGGACGACCAGTCCGAAGATGACGACGAGGGCCGCCACCGTGGCCTCGACGGCAAAAGTGGGTACGCCGGTACGCTCCCGGGCGACACCCTCTTGGGGGGAATCCATTGCGCTTGTCTCCTGCCGTTCAAGGCGGCTTGTCGTGGGGGATCTGGGAAGGCGATGCAAGCGCGCCCCGCTGGGCGGGGCGCGCGGTGGGTCACTTGGACAGGAAGCCGGCTTCCTTCATCAGCTCGCGGTGCTTCTGCTCCGCGGCGCCGAGCCACTTGTTGAAGTTCTCGCCCTCCATGGCGGTCTGCGTGAATGCGCCTTTCTCCATGTACTCCTTCCACTCGGGGGTCTCGCGGACCTTCTTGAGCAGCCCGTTGTAGTAGTCGGTCTGGTCCTTGGTCACGCCGCCCGCCATGAAGATGCCGCGCAGCATCGTGTATTCGGTGGGCACACCTGCTTCCTTGCAGGTGGGCACGTCACCCCAGGACTGCGTTTCGGTGATCTTGGCCTTGTACGCCAGGCGCTCGTTGTCGAACACGCACAGCGCGCGCAGCTTGCCGGCGCGCCACTGCGCCACGGCTTCGGCCGGGTTGTTCACGCTGGAGTCCACGTGGCCGCCCACCAGCTGCACGGCCACTTCGCCGCCGCCCTTGAACGGGACGTAGATGAACTTGGTGCCGGTGGCCTTCTCGATGCCCACGGTGAGGATCTGGTCCTCCTGCTTGGAGCCGGTGCCGCCCATCTTCATCTTGCTCGGGCCGGCCGCCTTCACGGCGTCGAAGTATTCCTTGGCCGTCTTGTACGGCTTCTCGGCGTTCACCCACAGCACGAAGTTGTCCAGCGCCATCATGGACACGGGCGTCATGTCGCGCCAGTTGAAAGGCACGCCGGTGGCAAGCGGCGTCGTGAACAGGTTCGACAGCGTGATGACGATCTTGTGCGGGTCGCCCTTCGCGTTCTTCACGTCCAGGAAGCCCTCGGCGCCGGCGCCGCCCGACTTGTTGACGACGACCAGCGGCTGCTTCATCAAGTTGTGCTTGACCACGATGCCCTGGATCAGGCGCGCCATCTGGTCGGCGCCGCCGCCGGTGCCGGCGGGCACCACGAATTCCACGGGCTTGGTGGGTTCCCACGCGGCGTGCGCGGCGGGGGCCGCGAGCAGGGTGGCTGTTGCCAGCGCGGCCGACATGGCCGACACAATGGTCCTGAGGTTCGCTCGTTTCATCATCGCGTTGTCTCCTGGTTGAACACCCCGCGCGCACGATCTTCTGTCGATCGCATCTTCGCGAAGCCGCGGTCGGATGCTCCGACCAACAAGGGCGCTTGTCTCTTGACTGCGGTCAAGTTTGCGAAATTCAGCTGGCGAACATGCGGACACGTTAGGGAGATCGCGTACCAAGGCCCGCGGCGTGCCGCGGGCCCCGGCGAACGTCGGTTAATGCGTTGGACTACACCCGCGAGGCCGACGCCCGCAGGCCCGCCTGCATGCGGCCGGCTTGCATGGCCGCGAAGCAGCGCTCCTTGGTGCTTTCGACCGCTTCCACCAGGAAGTCCGCGTCGTACGCGCGCAGCAGGTGCGGGTGTTCGCGCTCGAGATAGGCCTGCACGCGCTGGCGCGCGCCGGAGGGCAGCCGCGAGAACGTCTCGGCGTCCCAGCTCCAGCTGAGCCCCAGTTCGTCGAACGCGGCGTTGTACGCGAGGCGTTGCGCCTCGGCATGCTGGTCGTCGATGCGGTCCGTGCGGTGGTCGGCGTACATGCTGTATCTCCTGTCCTGCGGGCCGCACACCGCAGCCCATGGACGCCAATCTAGGTCCGGCGGACGATAAATGACAGTCAAACTATTTGATGGAAAGCATTCATTGATGGTTATAGTGCTCGCATGCGAAACGCGACCTTGAGGCAGCTGAAGGTGTTCGAGGCGGTGGCCCGCCACCGCAGCTTTTCGCGTGCCGCCGAAGAGTTGCACCTGACGCAGCCGGCCGTGTCCACGCAGGTGCGCAAGCTGGAGGACCACGCGGGGCTGCCGTTGTTTGAGCAGCTCGGCAAGAAGATCCACCTCACCCCCGCGGGCGCGCAGATGCTGCAGTCCAGCCGCGAGATCATCCAGAAGTTCAAGGAAGCCGAGGAGGCGATGGCCCAGTACAAGGGCGTCTCCGGGGGCCAGCTCAACGTTTCGGTGATCAGCGCGGGCGACTACTTCTTTCCGCGGCTGCTGGTGGAGTTCGCGCAGCGCCATCCGGGCGTGACGCTGAACTTCGGCGTGTGCAACCGCGAGGAGCTGCTGGCGCAGCTCGATGCGAACCAGACGGACCTGGCGGTGATGGTGCGTCCGCCCATCGATGCGGACATGGTGGCGGAGCCGTTCGCGCCGCACCCCTATGTGATCGTCGCGGCGCCCACGCACCCGCTGGCCGGCAAGAAGCGGATTCCCGCGGCGCGGGTGGCCAAGGAGCCCTTCGTGGTGCGCGAGAAGGGCTCGGACACGTGGAACTCGATGCAGGAAGCCTTCGGCGAGCGCATCGGCGACGTCAACGTCGGCATGGAGATCAAGAGCACCGAAACGATCAAGCAGGCGGTGATGGCCGGCATGGGCGTGAGCTTCCTGTCCGCGCACACGATCAGCCGCGAACTTCAGGCGCGCAGCATGGTGGTGCTGGACGTGGTGGGCTTCCCGCTGATGCTGAACTGGTACGTGGTGCACCGCCACACCAAGCGCCTGCCGCCGGTGGCGCAGGCGTTCAAGGCTTTCCTATTGGCGGATGGGGCGGCGCTGGTGGAGCAGGCGCTGACGGGATCGGATACCGGACGCTAAGGACGCAAAGGTTTCGCAAAGGACGCCAAAGGACATCCAAAGCCGAAGGATTTTTTTGGCTCCCTTTCGCGCCCTTTGCGGAACCTTTGCGTCCTTTGCGTCCGGTTGTCCGGCTCAAGCCTTCGCGCTCAGACCAATCTGCCGTGCGTACTCACCCGCACCCATCTTCTTCCCACCCTCCGCCTTCAGGCGCAGCACCTCGATGCGGCCGCCTTGCGCGTTGATGAAGATCGACGACTCCGTGCGTAGATCCACGTCTTGGCGCCATTCAGCACCGTCCACGCACCCGGGGCCGGATTGCACGCGCGGATCAGGTTGTAGACCTGGTCGACGTGCTGGTGCCAGTGGACCTGCGCCTCCTGCTCGTGGAACCAGCCTTCGTACGTCGCCTGCGATTCGTCCTGCACGCGCTCTTCGTGACGGCCCGCAGCCACCAGGTCGGCCGCTTCCAGCAAGCCGGCCACGCCCATCGGAAACAGCTTGTTGAAGTACACCTCGCCCAGCGTTTCGTCCGGCCCGATGGGGCAGGACTTTTGCAGGATCACCGGGCCTTCGTCCAGCCCGTCGGTGGGGCGGAAGATGGTGATGCCGGTCTCCGTCGCGCCTTGCGAGATCGGCCAGCTGATCGACGACGGCCCGCGATGCCGCGGCAGCAGCGACGGATGGAACTGGATGGTGCCCAGGCGCGGAATGTTCACGAAGGACTGCGGTGCGAACTGGGTCACGTACGCCATCACTCCGATGTCGGCGTCCAGCTCCCGCATCGCGTGCTCCGCATACGCGCTGCGCAGGCTGCTGAACTGGTACACGGTCAGGCCCCGGGCTTGCGCCGCCTCGCGCAGGACGTCCGCCTTGGCGCCGGCCTTCTCGGGCTCGCAGAAGACGCCCGCGACCTCGTCGCCGCGCGAGAGGAAGGCCTCGAGCACCTGCTTGCCGAACTCCTGCTGGCCGATGAATGCGATTCTCATGGGAGGGAATGGTACGAAATCGGGGAGGCGTGCCTTCAGCGAAGCAGGAAGTACGCCGCCAGGCAGTACAGCACCACCGCGAACACCTTCTGCAGCGGCCGGATGTCCATGCGGTGCGCCGTGCGCGCACCCACCGGGGCCATCAGCATGCTGGCGATGGAGATGATCACCAGCCCGGGCAGGTAGAGATAGCCGACCGACCCCGGCGGCATCTGCGGCATGCCCTGGCCGGCCCAGACGTAGCCCAGCGTGCCCGCCAGCGCGATCGGGAAGCCGAGCGCCGCCGACGTGCCCACCGCGTCGTGGATCTTGATGTTGCACCAGGTCATGAACGGCACCGAGACGAACGCGCCGCCCGCGCCCACCAGCGCCGAGAGCACGCCGATCACGTTGCCGACGCCGAAGGTCGCGAGCTTCCCGGGCAGGGTCCGGCTGGGCTTGGGCTTGCGATTGAGGATCATCTGCGTCGCGGAGAAGGCCACGAAGATCGCGAAGAGAATGCCCAGCAGCTTGCCGGGCAATGCCACCGCCACCTGCGCGCCCAGCAGCGAGCCGACCAGGATTCCGGGGGCCAGCACCTTGACCACGGGCCACAGGACCGCGCCGCGCCGGTGGTGCGCTCGCACCGAGGAGATCGAGGTGAAGCAGATGGTCGCCAGCGACGTCGCCACCGCCATCTTGACGGTGTAGTCCGCAGGATAGCCCTTGGCCGTGAGGATCATCGTCACGAACGGCACCATGATCATGCCGCCGCCGATGCCCAGGAGGCCCGCCAGGAAGCCGGTGCAGGTGCCGATCAGCAGAAGTCCGGCGATCAGTTGGGGGTCGAGAAGTGCAGTCAAGTCGAAGAAAGGCGCGGGAGGCACCCCGCATTCTCTCAGGCCAAGAAAAACGGGCTGCCGAAAGGGCAGCCCGTGGATGAAGGGTGTCTGCGAGCGGCACCGGACCGCATCCTGAACCGGGGTTCAGGTGGGCGAGGTCAACTTGGCGTTGGGTTCATCTGACGCGAGACGATCACGCTCACCAAGCGATGTTCCAATGGGTTCATCTGACGCGAGACGATCACGCTCACCAAGCGATGTTCCAAGCCCGGGCTCAAATGAGCATTGGTTCAAGGAAATATAAAGCCCGACACACACTGCAGACGAAGCCATTCTAGGACGCAAAACCACGGCGTGGTGCAAAGCGGCAATGAAGCCACGAAAGAATTCAGGTCTTGACAGGACGGGCTGTAGCTGAACTGTTCGAGCCGGCGGTGTCGCTGCGCGAACTTGCCCTACGGGGGCTACGGAATCCGCGTAGGCCGGTTCGCGAAGCGACCCCGGCATGCAGCTTCAGAGCAGCCGTCCGTCGTCGGCCAGGGCCTGGTCCAGGCGCACCATCAATTGCGCGAGGCGCACGTCCTCGGCGAGGTTGCGCATGCCGGTCATCGTGCCATCGGGCTGGGCGAACTGTGCGGCATGGATGGCGGGTGCGCTCGCCCGGTCCGCCACGTCGAACGCGAGGTTCAGCGCCGCGAGCACCGCGATGCGGTCGCGCGCCTTCACCTTGCCCGCGTCGCGGATCTTGCACATCGCCGTGTCGACTTTCTCCACGGCTTCAAGCAGGCGCTGTTCGCCGCCGGCGGGGCACCCGAGCAGGTAGCTCTGGCCCATGATCTGGACTTCCAGCTGTTTCATGCGGGGGTGTTGAGGTCCGGAAGGCGCTCGAGCAGCGCATCGACGCGCGAACGCGCCGCCGACAGGCGCGACTTGAGCGAGTCGCGCTCCTGCGTGAGCAGGTCGACCTGCTCCGCCAGCAGCGCATTGGTGCGTTGCAACTCCTCGTACCGCACGAGCAGGCGCTCGACGCGTTCGACGAGAGGGTCGATCTGGGAGCCACTGGCCATTCGGGAATTGTAGGGTTTTGTTTCCACGACCGCTCTACAATCGCCCCGTTGGTGCCCGCGGTGTGGTTCACATGCCGCAGTTCAACGGGAAGCAGGAGGGTGGTGCGCGCCAGGCGCGCGCGCCGTCCAACCTGCGCTGCCCCCGCAACGGTAAGCGGAGGCATGCGGCGCTCGCGCCGCGTGCCACCTTCATCAATCGAGCCACTGGGGCCGCCTGAAACAGCGGCCCTGGGAAGGCGATGGAGGCGACCTCCGCCAGCCCGGATACCGGCCAACGAGGTGGCCGCGCGCTTGCGCGCGGCCGTGACGCCCACACCGCCGGCGGGGAAGCCGGCGAGGGCACTTGACTTCGTTTATTCCTTTCATGCCTTCATCCCGGTTCCCGGCGCTCGCCGCCCTCGCGGCCGCTGCCGCCTGCTCGTCTTCCGCCCTCGCGCAGCCTTCGTTGACGGAGGTCGTGGTCTCCGCGAGCCGCACCGAACAACGCGTCCAGGACGCACTGCCCTCGACGACGCTCATCACCCGCCAGCAGATCGAGCAGGCGCAGGCCTCCGACCTGCCGGCCTTGCTGCGCAGCGTCGCCGGCCTCGACATCGCGCAGGCCGGCGGCGCGGGGACGGTGTCCAGCACCTTCCTGCGCGGCGCCGAATCCCGGCACACGCTGGTGCTGGTCGACGGCGTGGCGGTGAACAACCTGCACTTCGGCACGCCGGCCCTGGAGCACCTGCCGCTGGCCGACGTCGAGCGCATCGAGATCGTCCGCGGCAACGTCTCCAGCCTGTACGGGAGCAATGCGGTGGGGGGCGTGATCCAGATCTTCACGCGCCAGCCCGGCGCGACGCCGCAGGCCCGCTTCAGCGCGCAGGGCGGCACGGGCGGCTTCGCGCAGGCCAGCGCCAGCGGCTCCGTGAAGCTGCCCTCGGGCACCGGCTTGCGGGCCACCGTGGAAACGCTGCGCGACGAAGGCTTCAACACGACGCGGCAGGACCAGCGGCCGGGCACCAATCCCGACCGCGACGGCTATCGCCGCCGTTCGCAGAGCCTGGCGCTCACGCAGGATCTCGGCGCCGACCAGTCGCTGGGCTTTTCCTTGCGCGACGCCCGCGGGACGACCGAGTACGACAACCAGTTCGGCCCGGCCACGCAGCCCGACGCTTCGCGATTCCACGAAAGCGGCGTCACCGTCTCGGGCAAGTTCCGGCTCGGGGACGTGCGTCTGAACGCCCTGGCCAGCCGCTCCGACGACAACCTGGACACCGACATCACGGCGTTCCCTTTCTTCGTGCATTCCCGCAGCGACACCGTGCAGTTCGACGCCGAATGGCAGCTGCGCCCCGGCCACCGGCTCACGGCGGGCCTCGAGCATGGCCGCCAGCGCCTGCGCAGCGACACCGTGTACGACCGCTCCACGCGCACGCTCGATAGCGGCCGGGTCGGCTATGCGCTGGACACGGCGTCGCACCAGTTGCAGCTGAATCTGCGGCAGGACCGCTACAGCGATTTCGGCTCGGCCAGCACCTGGCTGGCAGCGTACGGCTACCGGCTGACGGACGCCTGGCGCGTCAGCGCTTCCGCCTCCACCGGCTTCACCGCCCCCACGTTCAACGACCTGTACTACCCGTTCGGCCTGGGCAATCCGGACCTGAGGCCGGAGCGGGTGAAGTCGGCCGAGCTCGGCGTGCAGTACACGGCCGACGCGCACGAACTGCGCGCCACGCTGTTCGAGAACCGCTTCACCGACCTGATCGCCAGCGACGCCTTCTTCCGGCGCCTGAACATCGGCCATGCGCGCACGCGCGGCGTGGAGCTGGCGTACCGTGGCCGCGTCGCCGGCAACGACGTCCACGCGGGGCTCACGCGGCAGGACCCGCGGGACCTCGACACGGACACGCGGTTGCTGCGCCGGGCCTCCACACTGGCGCAGGTGTCGCTCTCGCGCGCGGTGGCTGCCTGGCAACTCGGCGGCAACCTGCGCTACAGCGGAGCGCGCGACGACAGCGGCGTGCCGTCGAACGTCCGCGTGCGCGTGGGCTCGCTCACCTTGCTCGACCTCACCGCGGCGTACCGGGCCACCCCGGAGTGGAGTTTCTTCGCACGGGTGGAGAACCTGTTCGATCGCGACTACCAGACGATCTACGGCTACCAGCAGGCC
>JAJNBO010000458.1 GCA_021156245.1 Ramlibacter sp.
CACCGCGATCAGCCCGGTCAACCTGCTGTGGGCCTTCGTCGGCTGCGTGCTGGGCACGGCCGTCGGCGTGCTGCCCGGGATCGGCCCGGCGGTCGCGGTCGCCATGCTGCTGCCGATCACGGCCAAGGTCGAAGTCACCGCGTCGATGATTTTCTTCGCGGGCATCTACTATGGCGCGATGTACGGCGGCTCGACGACGTCGATCCTGCTGAATACCCCCGGCGAGACTGCGACCATGGTCACGGCCATGGAGGGAAACAAGATGGCCAAGAGCGGGCGCGCGGGCGCGGCACTGGCCACCGCGGCCATCGGCTCATTCGTGGCGGGCACCATCGCCACGGTGATCGTCACGCTGTTCGCGCCCGTGGTGGCCGATTTCGCCGTCAAGCTCGGCCCTCCGGAATACTTCATGTTGATGGTGCTGGCCTTCACCACGGTGAGCGCCGTGCTGGGCAAGAGCACCTTGCGCGGAATCACCGCGCTCTTGATCGGCTTGGCTGTCGGCTGCATCGGGCTGGACCAGATCTCCGGCCAGCCACGCTACACGCTGGGCAAGCCGGAACTGCTGGACGGCATCGAGATCGTGCTGGTGGCCGTCGGGCTTTTCGCGGTTGCGGAGGTGATGTACGCGGGCATGTACGAGGGCCGTTCGACCGAAGCGCAGAACCCGATGAGCAAGGTCTACATGACCGGCAAGGACTGGCGGCGCTCGATACCGGCCTGGCTTCGGGGAACCGCCATCGGCGCGCCCTTTGGCTGCATCCCTGCGGGCGGCACGGAGATCCCGACTTTCCTCAGCTATGCCACCGAGAAGAAGCTCGCCAAGGGCGACAACCTCGCGGAGTTCGGCACCAAGGGCGCCATCGAGGGCGTTGCAGGTCCGGAGGCTGCCAACAACGCGAGCGTGACGGCGGCGCTCATTCCGCTGCTGACGCTGGGCATCCCCACCTCCAACACCACGGCGATCATGCTGGGCGCGTTCCAGAACTACGGCATCCAGCCCGGCCCCCAACTTTTCACCAGTTCCGCAGCGCTCGTGTGGGCGCTGATCGCATCGCTCTACATCGGCAACGTGATGCTCCTGATCCTGAACCTGCCGATGGTCAAGCTCTGGGTGCAGCTGCTGAAGATCCCCAAGCCGCAGTTGTACGCGGGCATCCTGATCTTCGCGACGGTAGGCGCCTATGGCATGCGCCAGAGCGCGTTCGATCTGGTGCTGCTCTATGGCATCGGCGTGTTCGGCGTGCTGATGCGCCGCTACGATTTTCCGACGGCGCCGGTGGTGGTAGGCATGATCCTCGGCCCGCTTGCCGAGGCGCAGCTGCGCAACGCCGTGTCGATCGGGGAGGGCAGCTTCACCGTGTTCCTGCAGCGGCCGATGTCGCTCGGGCTGCTGGTGCTGGTGATCGCGATCCTGGTCTTGCCGCGGCTGGCCCGGGCGCGGGCGGCGCGGCGGTTACGCCCCGTCGGCTGAGCTTGCTTGGCGAGGAGCAGGGCAGGGTAGGATTGGCCGATGTCCACGTCCGATCCGCCCCAGCACAGCCTGCCGCGCGATGGCCAGAGCATCCTGGAGCTGGCCGCGCGGTCGATGTTCGACCTGTTCGCCAATGCGAGCGAGGGCATGTTGCTGGTGGATCGCGATGCCCGGGTGGTGTGGATCAACGACCAGTACAAGCGCTTCCTGCCTGCGTTGGGCTTCCCGCGCGTGGAGGACTTCGTCGGCCATCCCGTATCGGAGGTGGTGCAGAACACGCAGATGCATCGCGTGATCCGCAGCGGCAAGCCGATCCTGATCGACTTGTTGTCGAACAAGGCCGGCACCTTCGTGGTGAGCCGCATTCCGCTGCGTGACGAGAGCGGGCAGGTGATCGGCGCCTTGGGCATCGTGTTGTTCGATCATCCCGAAACCACGCTCCAGCCGCTGATCCAGAAGTTCGCCGCACTCCATCGCGACCTGGACGACGTGCGGCGCGAACTTGCGAGCCAGCGCCGCACCAAGTACACGCTCGCCAGCTTTGTCGGCAGCAGCCCAGCCGCGGTGGAAGTGAAGCGCCAGGCTCGCCGCGCGGCGACTTCCTCCAGCCCGGTCCTGCTGCTCGGGGAGACCGGCACCGGCAAGGAACTGCTGGCACAGGCGATCCACGCGGCGTCGCGACGCGCCGCCGGGCCGATGGTCAGCGTCAACATCGCGGCCGTGCCCGATACGCTGCTTGAAGCGGAGTTCTTCGGCGTCGCGCCCGGCGCTTACACCGGCGCCGACAAAAAAGGCCGCGACGGCAAGTTCAAGCTAGCCGACGGCGGCACGCTCTTCCTGGACGAGATCGGCGATATGCCGCAGAGCCTGCAGCCCAAGCTGCTGCGCGCATTACAGGAAGGCGAGATCGAGCCGCTCGGCTCCAACAAGGTGATTCCGTTCGACGCCCGTGTGATCGCGGCGACCTCGCGTGACCTTGCGGCGCTGGTGCGTGAAGGCAAGTTCCGCGAAGACCTGTACTACCGCCTCAACGTGCTGCCGATCCGCGTGCCGCCGTTGCGCGAGCGACGTGAGGATATCCCAGCGCTGGTGGAAGTGCTTGCCGAAGACATCGCGATTCGCAACGGCTCCGGCCCGCTCGACCTGAGCCCCGAGGCGATGGCCATGCTCGCTGCGCAGCCTTGGCGCGGCAACACCCGCGAGCTTCGTAACGTCCTGGAGCAGGCTGCCATGCGAAGCGATACGCCGCACATCGAGATCGCGCATCTCGCCGAGGTGCTGCGCGAATCGGGCGTTGAACAGATCGCGCCGTCGCTGCCGATCGGCAAGCGCGCCGCTGGCCCAGAACAGTCGCAAGTTTTGAGGCCGCTGGCCGAACAGGTGGCCGAACTGGAACGGCAGGCCATTGGCGCGGCGTTGGCCGCTACGGGTGGGAACAAGGTCGCGGCGGCGAAGCTGCTGGGAATCTCGCGCGCAAAGCTCTACGAGCGGCTTGAACTCGTGCCTGATTTTCAGACAAATGTATGAAAACCAGGCATTCTGATCTGCCTGAAAATCAGGCACTTGAC
>JAJNBO010000459.1 GCA_021156245.1 Ramlibacter sp.
GCTTCAGCTCCGCCTCCACGTCCTGCGCGGTCACGACGTAGCCGTCCGGGAAATGCCGGAAGTCGAGCTTCACGCCGGGCTGGAAGCACCACTCCAGCGGCACTTCGTCGATGGCGATGGAGGGCTCTTGCCCGCCCAGCTTCCTGTTCATCGTCGAGTGGAAGTGGTACGGCGCGTCCAAGTGCGTGCCGTTGTGGGTGGACAGCGTCACCTTCTCCACCGCCCATCCTTCACCGTCGGGCAGGTCGCCCTTTTGCAGGCCGGGGAAGAAGGACTCGATCTGGCCCACCGTGTTCTCGTGCGTGAAGTACTCGATCTTCGGCGCGAAGGCGGGCGGATCGGAGACCACGTCGTTTTCCAGGTAGATCGACAGGTCGACGAACTTTCGCGGCATGGGACCTCCTGGATTACGCATGGGGCGGCGCATGGCCCGCCGGCAGCAGCACGTCGACGAACGAGCGCACGACCGGATTGGCATTGTCGCTGCGCAGGACGCAATGCAGGTCGGCGCGGTCGAGGCCGTCCGCGACGCCGGCCAGCGGCCGGGCCACCAGTGCGCCGGCGCCCCGCGGCACGGCCGGTGCCGGCACCAGCGCCACCCCCATGCGGGCTTCGACCAACGCCACCAACGTCGGGAGGAAGCTGGTGTGCACCACCTCGGGCCGGACCCCATGACGCGCGAACAGGGCCTCCACCAGATCGTGGAAGTAGCGCGAATCCTCGGCGGAATAGCCGACGAAGGGCAGGCCGTGCAGGGCATCCACCGGTACGGCGGCGAGCTCTGCGAGCGGATGATCCGACGGCATCACCAGCAGCATGGGGTCGCGCGCGATGATGGTGCTGCGCAGTTCGGGATCCTGCATCGAGGGGGAGAAGCGCACGAGCGCCGCGTCCACCCGGCCGGCTCGCACGCCCTCGACCAGCAGCCCCGACGTGAATTGCTTGAGTTCCAGCTCCACGTCCGGATAGCGGCCGCGAAACGCCTGCAGCGCGCGAGGCAGCACCTCGTACACCGTGCTGTGGGTGAAGCCCAGGGTCATGCGGCCGGCCTCTCCGCGGGCGAGGCGCTGGGCCGCGCGGGCCGCCGCTTCGCCATCGGCGAGCAACTGGCGACCGCGCTCGAACAGCAGGCGGCCGGCGGGCGTGAGTTGCACGGAGCGGGTGGTGCGGGTGAAGAGCGACGCGCCGACCTCGTGCTCGAACTGCCGGATCTGCTGGCTCAGCGGGGGCTGGCTCATGTGCAGTCGCCGTGCGGCGCGACCGAAGTGCAACTCCTCCGCCACCACGAGGAAGGCTTGCAGGCTGCGGGACGTCAGAGCCATTCGGTCGCCATTCAGAATAATCGAGACGAAGTTTATATTGGACGCGATCAATCCGCGGTCCCTAGACTCGCGCACCCTTTGAAGACGAGGATATCCATGGCCTTCCACCTCCCCCGCCGCCACCTGCTCGCCGCCGCCATGCTCTGCCTGGCCACCGCGGGATCCGCGCTGGCACAAGCCGCCGCGCCGTATCCGACCAAGCCGATCCAGATGGTCGTGCCCTTCGCGGCCGGCAGCGTCACCGACCTGCTGGCCCGCATCGTGGCGCAGCGGCTGGGGGAAGCGCTCGGCCAGAGCGTGGTCGTGGACAACAAACCCGGCGCCGACGGCAACATCGGCGCCGGCTACGTGGCCGCCGCGCCGGCGGACGGCTACACGCTCCTGATGGGTGCCGCGAGCACCAACGCCATCAACCCGAGCCTGCACAAGAACCTGCGCTTCCATGCGCTGCGCGACTTCGCGCCCATCACCAACGTGGCGGCGGTGCCGAACGTGCTGGTGGTTGGGCCGCAGGTGAACGCGAAGACCGTCAAGGAGTTCATCGAGGCCGCCCGCAAGGACAAGCTCTCCTTCGCCTCCAGCGGCGCGGGCGGCAGCATGCACCTGTCCGGCGAGCTGTTCAAGGCGAGCACGCAGACGCCGGACCTGCTGCACATCCCATACAAGGGTGGCAGCGCGCCGGTCACCGACGTGATGGCGGGTCGCGTGAGCGCGATGTTCTGCAACCTGCCGCTGTGCCTGCAGCAGATCCGCGCTGGCAAGCTCACGGCACTGGGCGTCACCTCGCCCAAGCGTTCGCCGCTGCTGCCCGCGGTGCCGACCATCGCAGAAGCCGGCGTGCCCGGCTACTCGGTCGAAGGCTGGTTCGGGCTGTTCGCACCGGCGGCCGTGCCGAAGCCCATCATCCAGCGCCTGAACGCTGAAGTGGTGAAGATCCTCAAGGACCCCAAGGTGCAGGAGCAACTGCTGGCGCAGGGCGCCGAACCGGTGGCGGATTCGCCAGAGGAGTTCGCGGCCTTCGTGAAGAAGGAGCACGACCGCTGGGCGAAGATCATCCAGGACGCGAACATCACCCTGCAGTGAGGGTAGCCGCGGGCATGAAATCTCCCAACCAATGGAGCGCCGTGGCGGCGGCGCGCGCGATCGGCGAAGGCACCCTGACCAGTGAAGCGCTGGTGCGTGCCTGCCTGGAACGCATCGAACAGCGCAATGAGGAAGTGCGGGCGTTCACGACCTTCGACCCCGCCCTGGCGCTGGAACATGCGCGGGCGGCGGATCGGTCCAGCCGCGGGTCGCTGCGCGGCATCCCCTTCGCCGTCAAGGACGTGATCGATACCGCCGATCACGTCACCGCCTACGGTTCGCGCGTGTATCCTGGCCATCGGCCGGCCGCCGACGCAGGCTGCGTGGCGGTCGCCCGGGAGCAAGGCGCCCTCGTGCTCGGCAAGGTGGCGACGAGCGAGTTCGCCACGCAGACACCGAGCACCACCCGCAATCCGCTGGACCTGCAACACACGCCCGGCGGTTCTTCGAGCGGCTCGGCCGCCGCCGTGGCCGACTGCATGGTGCCGGTCGCCTTCGGCACGCAGACCACCGCATCCATCGTGCGGCCCGCGTCGTACTGCGGCGTGGTGGGCTACAAGCCGACCTTCGGCTTCATCGGCACCGCCGGCCTCAAGCAACTCAGCCCGACCCAGGACAC
>JAJNBO010000033.1 GCA_021156245.1 Ramlibacter sp.
GGTACTTGATGGAGTACGTGCCGCGGGTGTAGGTGATGTCCGCGGAGATGCTGTGCTTGCCGCGCACGTTCAGCACCGCCAGGGCCTTGCCCTGGCCCGTGGGCGTGATCTGCCAGCCGCGCGGCGCGCCGGCTGCCTGCAGCGCCGCGCGGATCTGGTCGGCGCTGGCCGGCTGCCCGCTCGCGGACGTGACCGGGATCGCCTCGTGGTTGATGATGGGAACCGAGCCGCGCGCGTGCGCATTCAGGGCGGTGAAGGCCAGGACGACGGCCAGCAAGCGCAGGAATTTCATGTTGGGTCCTCCCCCGTGGAATCCAGCTCGACAGTGTAGCGGCGGCCATGCGGCTTGCGCATAGTCTTGCGGCCAAAAGGCATTGGCGCGGCGGCGGCGAGGCCCGTACAGTCCATTGGCCCAGGAGAACGACAACATGGCCTCTGCCGAAGCGAAGCGCGCGGAGCGCATTGCCCCCATCACGGCGCTCGGCGCCGCGCGGAAGGTGAAAACGCCGCTGCCGCTGGACGAATTCGCCAGTGAGTACTTCCGCCAGGTGGACGTGGAGGACCTGGAGGAGCGCACGCCCGAAGACCTGCTCGGCGCCCTGCTGTCGCACGGCCAGTTCGGCCAACAGCGCAACCCGCGCACGGCCAAGGTGCGGGTCCTGAGCCCGACGCCGGGGGAGGATGGGTGGGGTTCCCGCCACACCATCGTGCAGGTCGTCAACGACGACATGCCCTTCCTGGTGGATTCCGTGTCGATGGAAATCGCGCGCCAGGGCCTCACGCTGCACCTGATCGTGCATCCCATCTTCGCGGTGCAGCGGGATGCGGCGGGCGTGCTGCAGTCCCTGGCCGCGCGCGCGTCGGCGCCCGAACTGCCGCGCGAGTCTTGGATGACCATCGAGGTCGACCGCATGGTCGACCCGGCGCGGCGCGCAGCGCTGGTGGCAGGCATCGAGCGGGTGCTCGCCGACGTCCGGGCGGCGGTGGAGGACTGGAAGCCGATGCTGGCCCGCCTGCAGGAGGTGACCTCCGCGCTGGCCAGCGTGCCGGCCGGCGTGGGCGCCGAGGAGGCGGCCGAAAGCCAGGCCTTCCTGCAATGGATCGCCGACGAACACATCACCTTGCTGGGCTACCGGCAGCATGACCTGGTGGAAGACGGCGGCGAGCTCCTGCTCAAGCCCGTCGCAGGCAGCGGCCTCGGCCTGCTGCGCGACGGCGCGGCGACGCCGCCCTCGGCGAGCTTCGCCGCCCTGCCACCGGCGGCGCGCGCCCTCGCCCGCACCGCGTCGCCGGTGCTGGTGGTCACCAAGGCCAACACCCGCTCCACCGTGCACCGCGACGGCTACACCGACTACGTCGGCGTCAAGCGCTTCGACGCGAGCGGGCGCGTGGTCGGCGAGCATCGCTTCATCGGCCTGTTCACGTCGACCGCATACGCATCGCGCGTGTCCGAGACCCCGCTGCTGCGGCGCAAAGTGGCGGCGATCGCGCAGCGCGCCGGCTTCGCCCCCGGCGGCCACCTGGCCAAGGCGCTGGAACACACGCTGGAGACCTTTCCCCGTGACGACCTGTTCCAGATCCCTCTAGACGAGCTGTACGACACCGCGCTGGGCATCCTGGCGCTGGGCGAGCGGCACCGCTTGCGCCTGTTCGCCTGGAAGGATCCGTTCGACCGTTTCGTGTCCTGCCTGCTGTTCATGCCGCGTGACGCCTTCTCGACGCAGCTGCGGCTGAAGTTCCAGCAAGTGCTGCTGCAGGCGCTGGGCGGAACGCAGATCGACTTCGACGTCCTGCTGTCGGGCACCAAGCTCGCGCGCGTGCATTTCATCGTGCGTATCGCGCCTGGCCCCATCCCCGCCTTCGACCCGAAGGACCTGGAGCGGCGCCTGGCCAGCGTGGCGCGGCGCTGGGAAGACGAGCTGCGCGACGCGCTGGTGGAGAGCGACGGCGAGGCGGCGGGCCTGGAGCTGGACCGCCGCTTCAACACCGCGTTTCCCGTCGCGTATCGCGAACGCGTGCCGGCGCGCGCCGCGGTGCACGACATCCGCAAGATCGAATCGCTCGGTCCCGCGCAGCCGCTGGCGCTGGCCTTGTACTGGCCGCTTGGCGCGCCCGAGGGCAGCCTGGGCCTGAAGGTGTACCGCCGCGGTGCGCCCGTGATCCTGTCCGACAGCCTGCCGATGCTGGAGCGCATGGGCGTGCGCGTGCTGGCCGAGGACAACCATCGCATCGAGCTCGGAGCGGCCGACCAGACGGTGTGGCTGCACGACTTCACGCTGCAGGCGCAACCCAGCGCCGACATCGAACCGCAGGCCCTGGCCCGCCTGTTCGAGGACGCCTTCGCCCGCGTGTTCCACGGCGAAGTGGAGAACGACGGCTTCAACCGGCTGGTGCTGCTGGCGGGACTGTCGGCGGAAGAGATCGTGGTGCTCCGGGCCTACGCCAAATACCTCAAGCAGGTCGGCTTCGCGCAGTCGCAGGCGACGATCACGGCCACCCTGGCTGCGCATCCGCGCATCGCCCGCATGCTGGTGTCGCTGTTCCGCCTGCGCTTCGACCCGGCGAAGCACGACGAAGCAGGCGCGCAGTCGCAGGTGAATGCGCTGGAGCAGGCGCTGGACAAGGTCAGCAACCTGTCGGAAGACCGGGTGCTGCGGCAGCTGCTGGCGCTGGTGCAGGCGACGCTGCGCACCAACCACTGGCGCACCGGCGTGGGCGCGAGCGGGGCGCCCGGACCCCGCCGTCCCTTCCTGAGCTTCAAGCTCGACTCGCGCCAGGTGCCGGGGCTGCCGGAGCCGCGCCCGCTGTACGAGATCTGGGTGTACTCGCCGCGCTTCGAAGGCATCCACCTGCGCGGCGGCAAGGTCGCGCGCGGCGGCCTGCGCTGGTCCGACCGGCCGGACGACTTCCGCACCGAGGTGCTCGGGCTGGTGAAGGCGCAGATGGTGAAGAACACCGTCATCGTCCCGGTCGGTTCCAAGGGTGGCTTCGTGCTGAAGAAGGCGCCGCCCGCGAGCGACCGTGAAGCCTTCATGAAGGAAGGCGTGGCCTGCTACCAGGATTACCTGCGGGGCCTGCTGGACGTCACGGACAACCTGGTGGCGGGCAAGCCGGTGCCGCCGCCGCAGGTGGTGCGCGTCGACGGCGACGACCCCTACCTCGTGGTGGCGGCCGACAAGGGCACGGCCAGCTTTTCCGATTTCGCCAACGCGATCAGCGCCGAATACGGCCACTGGCTCGGCGACGCCTTTGCCTCCGGCGGCAGCCAGGGCTACGACCACAAGGCAATGGGCATCACGGCGCGGGGCGCGTGGGAAAGCGTCAAGCGCCACTTCCGCGAGCTGGGCCTGGACACGCAGTCCACCGACTTCACGGTGGTCGGCATCGGCGACATGTCGGGCGACGTGTTCGGCAACGGCATGCTGCTGTCGAAACACATCCGCCTGCTCGCGGCCTTCGACCATCGCCACATCTTCATCGACCCGAACCCGGACGCGCAGGCCTCGTTCGCGGAACGGGAGCGCCTGTTCCAGTTGCCCCGCTCGTCGTGGGCGGACTACGAACCGAAGCTGATCTCCGAGGGCGGCGGCATCTGGGCGCGCTCGGAAAAGTCGGTGCCGCTGTCGCCACAGGCGCGTGCCGCGCTGGGCATCGAGGCCGAGCAGCTGGCGCCCACGGAGCTGGTGAACGCGATCCTCAAGGCGCCGGTGGACCTGCTGTACAACGGCGGCATCGGCACCTACGTCAAGGCGTCGACCGAATCGCACGCCGACGTGGGCGACCGCGCCAACGACGCGGTGCGCATCAACGGCGGCGAGCTGCGCTGCAAGGTGGTCGGCGAAGGCGGCAACCTGGGCTTCACGCAGCGCGGACGCATCGAGGCTGCCCTGGCCGGGGTGAAACTGAACACCGACGCCATCGACAACTCCGCGGGCGTGGACACCTCCGACCACGAGGTCAACATCAAGATCCTGCTGGGGCTCGCGGTCGCCGACGGCGAGCTGACGGAGAAGCAGCGCAACACGCTGCTGCCGCAGATGACCGACCAGGTGGCGGGGCTGGTGCTGCGCGACAACTACTTCCAGACGCAGGCACTGTCCATCGGCGGTCGCCTGGCGCCGCGCTTGCTTCAGGAGCAGGCCCGCTTCATCCGCTTCCTGGAAAAGAAGGGCGAACTGAATCGCGCCATCGAGTTCCTGCCGTCCGACGAGGCCATCGCGGACCGCAAGCTGCGAGGGCTGGGCCTGACCAGCCCCGAGCTGGCGGTGCTGCTCGCGTACAGCAAGATGTGGCTGAACGACGAGCTGATCGCGTCGGACCTGCCGGAGGATCCGTGGGTGGCCACCGCGCTGGAGCGCTACTTCCCGACGCAGCTGAAGGAAAAATTCGCGGCGTACGTCCCGCGCCATCCGCTCAAGCGCGAGATCATCGCCACGCACGTCCTGAACAGCATGGTCAACCGGGTCGGCCCGACCTTCGTCCATCGCCTCGGGGAGATCACGGGCGCCACGGCGCCCCAGGTCGTGCGCGCCTACCTGGCAAGCCGCGAGGTGTTCGGGCTGGTGGCGCTGTGGCAGCAGATCGAGGCGCTGGACAGCCGCGTGCCCGACCAGGTGCAGGCCGAGATGGTCATCACGCTGCGCGGATTGATCGCGCGCGCCACCACCTGGTTCCTGCGCTCGCGCCGCCTGCTGGAGCCCACGCAGCAGCTGGTGGAGCGCTTCGCCCCCGCGGTGCAGGCCTTGCGCGCGCACCGGGAGGCGTCCGCGGCGCTGTCCCCTCGCGCCACGCCCTGGGTCGAGGCCGGCGTGCCCGAGGCGCTGGCGCGGATGGTCGATGGTTCGGAAACCTGGTTCAACGCCCTGGACATCGCGGAGATCGCCGAAGGCAGCAAGCACCCGCTGGAGCTCACGGCGCAGGTGCACGCCGGCGTCGGCGACCGGCTGGGGCTGGAGCGCATGCGGCAGCAGATCGAGCTGCTGCCGGCGGACAGCTTCTGGGCCAGCCTGGCGAAGCTCGCGCTGTCCGATGACCTCACCGACCTGCAGCGCTCCATCGCGCTCCAGGCCGTGAGCCACCACCAGGGTGACGCAGGCCGCGTGCTGGACCAGTGGGAGCAGGGCAACCGCCAGTCGTTGGAGCGCGCGCGGCGCCTGCTCGCGGAGCTGCAGGAGACGCCGGGCAGCGACCTGGCGATGCTGTCGGTGGCGCTGCGGGAGCTGCGCAACCTCGTTTAGCTATCATCCGGATTCACTCCCGAGGAGCGGCCATGGCACTGATGGATTTCATCAAGAAGCAGTTCATCGACATCATCCAGTGGACGGAGGACAGCGAAGGCACGCTGTCCTGGCGCTTCCCGATGGCGGACATGGAAATCCAGTACGGCGCGGCGCTCGTCGTGCGCGCTTCGCAAATGGCGGTGTTCGTCAACGAGGGGAAGGTGGCGGACGTGTTCGGCCCCGGCACGCACAAGCTCACCACCCAGACCATCCCGGTCCTGACGTACCTCAAGAACTGGGACAAGCTGTTCCAGTCGCCGTTCAAGAGCGACGTCTACTTCTTCAGCACGCGCCAGCAGGTGGACCAGCGCTGGGGCACGCCGCAGCCGATCACCATCCGCGACAAGGACTTCGGCGCGGTGCGCCTGCGCGCCTTCGGCAACTACAGCTACAGCATCGCCGACCCGGGCGCCTTCCACACGCGCATCTCCGGAACGCGCGAGCGCTATACGGTCGACGAGCTCGACGGCCAGCTGCGCGGGCTGGTGCTGCAGCACATCTCCGACGCCATCGCGCAGAGCGGCATGCCCTTCCTGGACCTGGCGGCCAACCAGATCGAGTTCGCCAACGCCTTGCAGAAGGAACTGGCGCCGGCCTTCGCGGAGATCGGCCTCACGCTCGAAGGCATGACGGTGCAGAACCTGTCGCTGCCCGACGAACTGCAGAAGCTGCTGGACCAGCGCATCGGCATGGGCATGGTCGGCAACGACATGGGCAACCTGCAGAAAGGCCTGCAGCCGGCGCCCGCGCAGGAAGCCGCGTCGGCGGCAAGCGCCCCGGCCGCGGCGGCCGTGCGTCCGGAGGACGTGATGGCCACGCTCGAGAAACTTGGCGAGCTCAAGGCCAAGGGCATCCTGACGCAGGAAGAGTTCGACGCCAAGAAGGCGGAGCTGCTCAAGAAACTCGTGTAAGCCGCGTTGACGGCCGAACGCAAGTACACCGCGCCCTGCCCGGGCTGCGGTGCCCCCGTCGAATTCCGCAGCGCGCAGTCCACGCACGCGGTGTGCAGCTTCTGCCGCAGCACCGTGGTGCGCGACGGCGCCACGCTCGCGCGCGTCGGCAAGATGGCGGAGCTGTTCGACGACCACAGCCCCTTGCAGCTGATGGCGCGCGGCAGCTGGCAGGGCAAGGACTTCACGCTGGTCGGCCGGCTGCAGTACCGCGGCGCCAGCGGTCCCTGGACGGAATGGGTCGCACTGTTCGACGACGGCACCAGCGGCTGGGTGGCGGAAGACAACGGCGCCTACGTGTTCGCCCTGCCGGCCGCCAGCGAGCGCGCGATGCCGTCGGCGGAGCAGTTCCGGGTCGGCGCGTCCACGGCCGTCAACGGCAAGTCCTACCAGGTCACGTCGAACGAACAGGTGGCGTTGGTCGCGGCGGAAGGCGAGCTGCCGCACCTGCCGTCGCTGAACACGCCCTTCGCAATGGTGGAGCTGCGCAGCCCCGACAACGAGGTGCTGTCGGTGGACTACGGCGCGACGCCGCCGGGGCTGGCGCGGGGACGCCCCGCCGCGCTCGAGGAGTTGAAGGTCTCCGGCCTGCGGGAAGACAGCGAGCAAGTGTCCACCGGCCGCCAGTTCGCGTGCCCGAACTGCGGCGCGCCGGTGGAAGCGCATTTCGCCGACAGCAAGGCCATCACCTGCCGCGCCTGCAACACCCTGATCGACCTGAGCTCGGGCATCGGCGGCGAGTTGCGCCACGCGGTGCAGGACGAGCCGGTGCAACCGCTGATCCCGCTGGGAAGCACCGGACAGCTGCAAGGCGTGCATTGGCAGGTGGTGGGCTTCCAGCATCGCATCGGCACCGAGCCGGACGACCCGGACGAGCACTTCGGCTGGAGCGAATACCTGCTGTACAACCGCAAGCGGGGCTTCACCTTCCTGGTCGACTCTACCGACGGCTGGAGCGTCGTCAAGCCGGCGACCGGCGCGCCGATGGTGAAGAAGGACATGCAGACGGCGGTGTACCTGGGCACCACCTACCGCCAGCAGTACGCGTACAAGGCGCGCACGACGTACGTCGCGGGCGAGTTCTACTGGCCGGTGGAGCGCGGGCACGCCACCTTCAACCGCGACTACGCGGGCGGCCACGGCGCGCTGCTGTCCATGGAAGAGACGCCGCGCGAGCGTACCTGGTCCGTCGGCAGCAAGGTGGACAGCGACCTGGTCGCGCGGGCCTTCGGCCTGGAGGCCAAGTCCGGCCTCATGAAGCGCGGCGATGCCGGGCCCACGAGCGGCAAGGGTGCGGGCTGCGGCTGCGCGACCATCGTGCTGGTGGTGCTGGCCATCCTGATCCTGCTCGCCCTGCTGAAGGCGTGCGAGGACGACAACTGGACCCGTGGCAGCGGCACCGGCTACACGTCCTCGCCGCGCAGCGGCGGCGGCTATTCCGGCGGCGGCGGCTGGTCGGGCGGTGGCAAGTGAGAGTTTTCATCGGAGGTCATCATGGATCTTGAGTGGCTGAGACCGGGCGCCTTTTTCGGCTCCATCCTGTACGCGCTGGTCGGCGTGGTCGTGTTCTGGATCAGTTTCGTCGTCCTCGACCGCGTCACGCCCTACAAGTTGTGGGAAGAACTGGTCGAGAAGCAGAACGTGGCGCTGGCCATCGTGGTCGGCGCGATGGCGCTGGGCATCTCGATCATCGTGGCGGCCGCCGTCCACGGATGAAGGAAGCGGTGAAAGAGGGGCCGCGCCCGCTGGAGGTGGCGCTGCTTGCCTCGGTGTTCGTGGTCGCGGCCTGCGGGCTGGTCTACGAGCTCGCGGCGGGCGCGCTGGCGTCGTACGTGCTGGGCGACTCGGTGCTGCAGTTCTCCACCATCATCGGGACCTACCTGTTCGCGATGGGCGTGGGTTCGTGGCTCTCGCGCTTCTTCGAGCGGCAGCTGCCCGCGCACTTCCTGCGCATCGAGCTGCTGGTGGCGTTGATCGGCGGCAGCCTGCCCGCGCTGCTGTTCCTCGCGCATGCGTGGCAGCCGGATGCTTTCCGCGTGCTCCTGTATGGCCTGGTGCTGCTGGTGGGCGTGCTGGTCGGCCTCGAGATCCCGCTGGTGATGCGCATCCTCAAGCGCGACGTGGCGCTGCGCGAGCTGGTGTCGCAGGTGCTCACCTTCGACTACCTCGGGGCGTTGGCGGTCTCCGTGGCCTTTCCACTGTTGCTGGTGCCGCAGCTCGGCCTGATCCGCACCGGCCTCCTGTTCGGCCTCATGAATGCGGCCGTCGCCGTGTGGGCGCTGTGGCTGTTCCGCCATGAGCTGCGCCGCTTCGCCGCGCACGCGGTCGCCTGCTTCGCGACCCTGGGCGCGCTGGGCGCCGCCTTCGCCGGCTCGCAGCACATCACCTCGCTGGCGGAGGACCGCTTCTACCAGGACAGGATCGTGCTGGCGCAGAGCTCGCCGTGGCAGCGCATCGTGGTGACGCAGGGCCGCAGCGGCATGCGCCTTTTCCTCAACGGCAACCTGCAGTTCGCGCAGTCCGACGAGTACCGCTACCACGAGGCGCTGGTGCATCCCGCGATGGCGGCGCACGGCGCGCCGCGCAAGGTGGCCGTGCTGGGCGGGGGCGACGGCCTCGCGGTGCGCGAGCTGCTGCGCTATCCCTCGGTCGAGAGCATCACCGTGGTGGAGCTGGACCCGAACATGACGCGCATCTTCTCTACCGACCCGGCACTGGTGGCGCTCAATGCCGGCGCCCTGCGTTCGCCCAAGGTTCGCATCGTGAACACCGATGCGTTCCAGTGGCTGCAGCAGGAGCAGGGAACGTTCGACGTGATCGTGGTGGACTTCCCGGATCCCACCAACTTCTCCATCGGCAAGCTGTACACCAACGCCTTCTACTCGCTGCTGGACCAGCGGCTCGCGGCCAGCGGCTATGCGGTGATCCAGACGACGTCGCCGCTGATCGCGCGGCAGAGTTTCTGGACGGTCGCTGCCACCATCGAATCGGTGGGGCTGAGCACCCATCCCTATCACGCGAACGTGCCGAGTTTCGGCGAGTGGGGCTTCATCATGGCCAGCCGGCGGCCCTGGCGCGCGCCGACCGCGCTGCCCGAGGGCCTGCGTTTCCTGACCGTGGAAGGCACGCGGGCGCTGTTCGATTTCCCGCGCGACATGGCACGGGTGCCTGCCGACATCAACCGGCTGTCCAACCAGGTGCTGGTCACCACCTACGAGCGCGAATGGGGCAAGGCGCACCCCTGATCACCCGGCGCGCCGCGCTCGCCGGCGCGGCCGCGGCGCTCGCGGGCTGCGCGCCGCAGCGCCCGCCCGTCACGGGTGGCTTCAGCGGCGCCGCGGTGGAGCGTGGACACCTGCTGCGCACGCGCGCCAGCTGGCCCGCGCCGGCCGTGACGCGACGCGTCGAGGTGGTCGTCGCCGGCGGCGGCGTGGCGGGCCTGGCGGCGACGCGCGCGCTGCGCCAGCGCGGCGTCGAGGACCTTGCGCTGCTCGACCTGGAAGACACCGCGGGCGGCAACAGCCGGGCCAGCGTGCTCGGCGGCATCGCCTGCCCCCTGGGCGCGCACTACCTGCCGATCCCGGGCGATGCGGCTCCCGACGTCCAGGACCTGCTGGAGGAGCTGGGCCTGCGCCAGCGCGTCCACGGACGCTGGCGCTATGACCAACGCGCGCAATGCCATGCGCCGCAGGAGCGGCTGTACTTCCAGGGGGAGTGGCAGGAAGGATTGCTGCCCACCGCGGGCGTCGGTGCAACCACGCTGGCGCAGTACGCGCGGTTTGCACAGGAGGTGCAGCGCGTGGCCGCGACGGGCGTGTTCCGCATCCCGGTGCCCGCGCGCGAGCGTCTGCGGCCCTGGGACGGCGAAACGTTCGCCGCATGGCTCGACGCGCGGGGCTTCACGGATCCGCAGTTGCGCTGGTACCTGGACTACTGTTGCCGAGACGACTACGGTGCGGGCATCGCGACCGTGGCCGCGTGGGCAGGGCTGCACTACTTCGCCGCGCGCCACGGCTTCCATGCGCCGGGAGCGGAGGAAGGCGGCGAGCGCGAAGCCGTCCTGACCTGGCCGGAGGGCAACGCCTTCCTCACGCGCGCGCTTTCACGGCCGCTCGGAGACCGCTTTCGCGGCGGCCGGCTCGTGCTGCGCATCGCCGAACTGCGGCACGGAGTCGAGGTCGATGCGTGGGACGTCGCGGCGCAGCGGGTCGAACGCTGGCAGGCGGCGCGCTGCATCGTCGCCCTACCTGCGTTCATCGCGGCCCGGGTGGTGGAGAACGCGCCGGCGGCGCTGCGCACGCTGGCCCAGGGGACCCGCCATGCGCCCTGGATCGTGGCCAACCTCCACCTGTCCGCCTTGCCCTGGGCGCGCGCCGGCATGCCGCTGGCGTGGGACAACGTGGTCCACGGCGACGGCGCCAGCCTCGGCTACGTGGTGGCGACGCACCAGGCGCTGGACCCGGCGCCGGGGCCGACCGTGCTCACCTGGTACGGCACCCCGGGCGAGTCAGCGCGTGCGGACGTGTTGCGGCCGCCCTGGACCCATTGGCAGGATCGCATCGTGCGCGAGTTGTCCGTGCCGCATCCGGAGCTGGCGCAATTGCTGACGCACGTGGAGGTGACGCGCCATGGCCATGCGATGCCGGTGCCCGTTCCCGGCGCGCTGGCGCGGCTGCCCGCGGCGCCGGACAGCCGGCGCGTGCGTTATGCCCACAGCGACTGGGCCGGCTACTCCATCTTCGAGGAGGCCTTCACCCTGGGCCATCGCGCCGGGATCACTCGAAATCGCTAGAGGCGGCGATGGCCGTGGTGTCCACGCGGCAGGTGGTGGGCAGTGCGTTGCGCACGGGCAGCCAGTCGGAGCCGCAAGCCCAATTCCGCACCGGCCGGCCGAGATCCACCACGGTGTTCATCGGCGTCTGTCCATCGCCGCGCACCGGCACCAGGTAGACGTACTTGCCATTCACCAGCCCATCGAGGTTGTGGATGGAAATGCGGATTGCCCCGTCCGACGAAGTCTGGACGACCCCGCCGTACCCGGAGACCGGCGTGGACGATTCGCAGCCCCAGGTGCCCGCCTCGGGCGTGCTTTCCATGGTCAGGTAGCCCTCGGACACCCGGTTCTTGCACTTGTTCACCGCCATGACCAGCTCCGAGATGCGGGCGCGGCGGGAGTAGTCGCGCATCTGCGCCAGGGCAATGGAGCCGAGCACGGCCACGATGGCGACGCTGACGATCAGTTCTATGAGGGTGAAGCCTGCCTGTTTGCGGCGCTGGGGGAATCTCATCGCGTACCTCCGATGGGAGGTCATGGCAAGTGCTATGCCACCCCATCTTTCGTGACAAAGCTCACGATTTGTAAGGGCGATGTGACAGTTCTTGGCCTGCCGGTTACCGTTTTTGTCGTAGCCGAGCCTTACGCGCGCATCAGGGCTTCGATCTCCGCGGCCTCCACCGGCACGCCGCGGGTGATGAGTTCGCAGCCTTGCTGCGTCACGATCGCATCGTCTTCGATGCGAATCCCGATGTTGTGGAAGGCTTCCGGCACGCCCTCGCCCGGCCGCACGTAGATGCCGGGCTCGATCGTCAGCACCATGCCGGGCTGGAGCACCCGGCTGGGGCGGTTCTTGATGATCTCGCCGGACAGCGGGTCCTTGCGTTCGCTGACCTGGCCCACCTCCGCCGGCTCGACGTAGCTGCCGCAGTCGTGCACGTCCATCCCCAGCCAGTGGCCGGTGCGATGCATGTAGAAGGGGAAATAGGCGCGCTTCTCGATCACGTCGTCCACGCCGCCCACCTTGTTCGCGTCCAGCAGCTTCACGTCCAGCATGCCTTGCGCCAGCACCTTCACGGCGGCCTCGTGCGGGTCCGTGAAGCGGGCGCCCGGCCGGGTGGCCGACACCGCCGCGTGCTGGGACGCCAGCACGATGTCGTACAGCGTCCGTTGCGGGCCCGTGAACTTGCCGTCGGCGGGGAAGGTGCGGGTGATGTCGCTGGCGTAGCCGTCGAGCTCGCAGCCCGCGTCGATCAGCACCAGCTCGCCGGCGCGCACCGGCGCCATGTCGGCGCGGTAGTGCAGCACGCAGGCGTTCGCGCCGGCCGCGACGATGGAGTAGTAGGCCGGGTACTGCGAACCCGAGGTGCGGAATTCATGCAGCAATTCGGCGTCCAGGTGGTACTCGCGCACCTCCTTGCCTTCGCGCAGCATGCGGGCGCTGGCCTGCATGGTTCGCACGTGGGCGCGGGCGCTGATCTGCGCCGCGCGCCGCATGATGTCCTGCTCGTGCGCGTCCTTCACCAGCCGCATCTCGTCCAGCACGGCGCACAGGTCGCGCTGCTGCTCCGGGCAGAGCGCCCCGTAGCGCACGCGCGCGCGCACCTGGTTCAGCCAGCCGGCCACGCGCTGCTCCAGGCCCTGGTGGATGGCCAGCGGGTACCAGACGGTGTCTCGGTTCTCCAGCAGCTTGGGCAACTGCTGGTCGAGCTCGCCGACCGGGAACGCCGCGTTCACCGCGAGCGCGCCGACGGCGGCCTCCGGACCCAGGCGGTAGCCGTCCCAGATCTCGCGCTCCAGGTCCTTGGGCTGGCAGAACAGGGTGCTCTGGCCGTCGCCCGTCACCACCAGCCAGGCATTGGGTTCGGTGAAGCCGGTCAGGTAATAGAAGTAGCTGTCGTGCCGGTACAGGTAGTCCGTGTCGCGGTTGCGCGGCCGCTCGGGCGCGGTCGGGATGATGGCGATGCCGTTGCGGCCCAGCTGGGCGGCCATGCGGGCACGGCGCTGGGCGTACACGGAAGTGGGCACGGTCGTATTCATGCCGCCATTGTCATGTCATTCCCGCGCAGGCGGGAATCCAGGGCTTCCGCCCCTCAGGCGGCGTCCAGCGCGGCGAGGCGCTCCGGCGTCCCCACGTCGGTCCACGGCCCGCTGTAGAGCTCGGCGCTGACTTCGCCGCGGTCCATGGCCTGGCGCAGCAGCGGCGCCAGCGCGACCTTCCGTCCCTGCGGATTCCCGACCGGCAGGCCATCGAAGAACGCGCGCCGGAACAGGCCGGTGGTCGAATAGGTGTGCCGCTCGCCAGCCTGGTTGAGCGCTTGGCCCCCGGCCGACAAGCCGAAGTCGCCTTTCGGGTTGTGCGGCGGGTTGGGCACGAGGAACAGGTGGGCGAGCTTGCCGCTGGCCGCGAAACGGTCGTAGGCCGCGCGGGTGAACAGGAACTGCGGCATGTAGACGTCGCCGGCCACGATCCAGAACACCTCGTCCAGCAAGGGCAGCGCCCTCGCGATCCCGCCCGCGGTCTCCAGCGCGCCGCCGAAGTCCCTGCCCTCGTGCGAATAGGCGATGCGCACGCCCTCCGGCGTCTCGTGGCCGAAACGCGATTCGATCTGCTCGCCCAGCCACGCGGTGTTGACCACCACGTCGCGGAAGCCGCCGCGCCCGAACGCCTCCAGGTGGTAGCCCATCAGCGGCTTGCCTTTCAGCGGCAGCAGCGGCTTGGGGCAGCTGTCGGTCAGCGGCCGCATGCGCTCGCCGCGCCCGGCCGCCAGGATCATGGCCTGTGCAGTGCTCAAGTCTTAGTCCTCTTCGCCCCGGTCGAGGGACCGCTGCTCGGTCCATTCCGGCTGGAAGCGGTTGACCAGCGCGACCATCAGGCCGCGGGCCTTGGCCGACTGGTCGCCGCTGAAGTTGCAGACGTAGACGTCCGCCGTCACCGCCTTTTCCTCCGGCCAGGTGTGCAGGCAGATGTGCGATTCGGCCAGCAGCACGGTCGCCGTGACGCCGCCCGGCCCCTTTTCGCTGGCCGGGAAGGTGTGGAACAGGTGGCCGACCGGTTGCAGCCCGACGGCCGTGACGGCGGCGGTGCACCACTGCCCCAGTTGCTGCGCGTCCGTCAGCCACGCCGGCTCGCATCGGCAACGGTAGAGGTCGGCGGTCAGGTGCAGGCCCTTCATGGCTTGAATGTATGCCATGGACGGGGCCACCCGGTGCGCCAAGGCCGCGCAGGGACCGCCCGCTAAAATGCGGGGTTCCCCTGATCCTTCCTTCCCCGGAGCTGCCCCTGATGGCCAACGATTCCCTGATGGCGAACGCGATCCGCGCGCTCGCCATGGACGCCGTGCAACAAGCGAATTCGGGCCATCCCGGCGCTCCCATGGGCATGGCGGACATCGCTGTGGCCCTCTGGCGCCGCCACCTGCGCCACAACCCGAAGAACCCGCACTGGGCCGACCGCGACCGCTTCGTGCTGTCCAACGGCCATGCCTCGATGCTGGTCTATGCGCTGCTGCACCTCACCGGCTACGACCTTCCGCTCGGCGAGCTGAAAGGCTTCCGCCAGCTGCACAGCAAGACGCCCGGCCACCCCGAAGTCGACGTGACCCCGGGCGTGGAAACCACCACGGGCCCGTTGGGCCAGGGCGTCACCAATGCCGTCGGCATGGCGCTGGCCGAGAAACTGCTGGCCGCGGAGTTCAACCGCGAAGGCCACGCCATCGTCGACCACCACACCTACGTGTTCCTGGGCGACGGCTGCCTGATGGAAGGCATCAGCCACGAGGCCTGCGCGCTGGCCGGCGCGTGGAAGCTGAACAAGCTGGTCGCCGTCTACGACGACAACGGCATCTCCATCGACGGCCAGGTCACGCCCTGGTTCATCGACGACACCCCCGCCCGCTTCAAGGCCTACGGATGGAACGTGATCGGGCCGGTGGACGGCCATGACGTCGAGGCGGTGAGCCGCGCCATCGCGGACGCCAAGCGCAGCGCCGAAAAGCCGACGCTGATCGTCGCCAAGACGCACATCGGCAAGGGCTCGCCGAATCGCGCCAACACCGCCAAGGCCCACGGCGAGCCGCTCGGTGCGGACGAGATCAAGCTGACGCGCAGCGCCCTCGGCTGGCAGCACGAGCCGTTCGAGCTGCCGAAGGCGGTCTACGAAGAATGGGACGCCCGCGCCAAGGGCGACGCGCTGGAGGCGGACTGGGACAAGCGCTTCGCCGCCTACCGCGCCGCGCATCCGGAGCTGGCCGCCGAGTTCGTGCGGCGCATGAAGGGCGAGCTGCCGAAGAACTTCGCGCAGGTCGCGGTGGACGCCGCCATCGCGGCGCACACCAAGGCCGAGACCGTCGCTTCGCGCAAGGCTTCGCAGATCGCGCTGGAAGCGTTCACCGCCGCGATGCCGGAGCTGCTGGGCGGCTCGGCCGACCTGACCGGGTCCAACCTGACCAACACCAAGTCCACGCCGCCGCTGCGCTTCGACCAGTCCGGCGACGTCGTGATGACCGAAGGCAATGCAACAGGAGAATCCGTCAAGCGGATTGGCCGCCACGTCAACTACGGCGTGCGCGAGTTCGGCATGGCCGCGATCATGAACGGCGTGGCCCTGCACGGCGGCTACATCCCCTACGGCGGCACCTTCCTGACCTTCAGCGACTACAGCCGCAACGCCATCCGCATGGCCGCGCTGATGAAGCGCCGCGTGATCCACGTCTTCACGCACGACTCCATCGGCCTGGGTGAAGACGGCCCGACGCACCAGTCGATCGAGCACGCCGCGAGCCTGCGGCTGATTCCGCGGCTGGACGTCTGGCGTCCGGGCGACACGGCGGAAACGGCCGTGGCCTGGGCCGTCGCGCTGCAGAACGCCGACCGGCCGACCGCGCTGCTGCTGTCACGGCAGAACCTGCCGTATGCGCCGAAGACGGACCTGGGCGACATCAGCCGCGGTGCCTACGTGCTGGCCGAGCCCAGCGAAGTGGGCGCGGAGGAGCCGCTAGCCGTGCTCATCGCCACCGGCTCGGAAGTGCAGCTGGCGCTGAAGGCACAGGAAGAGCTGGCGCGCCAGGGCATCTCGGTGCGCGTGGTGTCCATGCCGAGCACGACCACCTTCGACCGGCAGGACCGCGAGTACAAGGAAAGCGTGCTGCCGCAGGGATTGCCGCGCATCGCGATCGAGGCCGGCGTCACCGACTTCTGGTGGAAGTACGGCTGCGCTGCCGTCGTGGGCATCGACAGCTTCGGCGAGTCCGCGCCGGCCAATGTGCTGTTCCAGCACTTCGGCTTCACGCCGGACAATGTGGCGGACACGGTGCGCGCCGTTCTGCTCAAGCAGGACGAATAGGTTTTGGGCTTTTCTTATTCAGGAGTAGACGAATGAGCATCAAGGTAGGCATCAATGGCTTTGGCCGCATCGGCCGCAACGTCCTGCGCTCCGCGGTGCAGAACTTTCCCGACATCGAGATCGTCGGCATCAACGACCTGCTGGAGCCGGACTACCTGGCGTACATGCTGCAGTACGACTCCGTGCACGGCCGCTTCGAAGGCAAGATCGCCGTCGACGGCAACACGCTGATCATCAACGGCAAGAAGATCCGCCTGACGCAGGAGCGCGACCCCGCCAACCTGAAGTGGGGCGACATCGGCGCCGACGTGGTGATCGAGTCCACCGGCATCTTCCTGGACAAGGTGGGCGCCACCAAGCACCTGGAGGCCGGCGCGAAGAAGGTCATCCTCTCCGCCCCGTCCAAGGACGACACGCCGATGTTCGTGTTCGGCGTCAACCACCAGAAGTACAAGGGCGAGCAGATCATCTCCAACGCCTCGTGCACCACCAACTGCCTGGCGCCGCTGGCCAAGGTGATGAACGACAAGTGGGGCATCAAGCGCGGCCTGATGACCACGGTGCACGCCGCCACGGCGACGCAGAAGACGGTGGACGGCCCGTCCAAC
>JAJNBO010000460.1 GCA_021156245.1 Ramlibacter sp.
ATCGGCGCCCTCTTCCTCGCCGGCATCATCCCGGGCCTGCTGCTGGTGGCGGTGCAGATGGCCACCGTGCATGCGTACGCCAAGGCACGCAACTACCCCACGTATCCGCGCGCCACCTTCATCGAGTTCCTCAAGTCCTTGGCCGTGTCGGTGCCTGCGCTGATGACGCCGGTGATCATCATCGGCGGCAAGATCTTCGGCTGGTTCACCGCCACGGAGTCGGCGGCGGTCGCCGTGCTGTACGCGGGCGCCCTGTCGATCTTCGTCTACCGCGAAGTCGACTTCAAGGGCGTGCTCCGCGCGCTGTCGGACACCGGCAAGTTCGCCTCGGTCACCCTGTTCTGCGTCGGCACGGCCAGCGCGTTCGGCTGGCTGATGGCGTACTACAAGATCCCCGAGGCGCTGCTGGCCGGGGTCTCGTCCTGGGGCATGAACTGGGTGACGACGGGCCTGTTCATCGCCTTCGTCTTCCTCGTCGTGGGCTGCTTCCTCGATGCCATTCCCGCCATCATCATCGTGGGCACCATCCTGCAGCCGATCGCCGCGTCAGCGCACCTCGACCCCGTGCACTTCGCCATGATCGGCATCGTCTCGCTGGCCTTCGGCCTCGTCACGCCCCCCTACGGCTTGTGCCTGATGATCTGCTGCAAGATCGCCGAGATGCGGCTGGTCGACGCGTTGCGGGACACCATGCTGATGCTGATCCCCATGATCGGCGTGCTGATCCTGGTCATCGTCTGGCCGCAGCTGGTGCTCTTCCTGCCCAGCCTGATCTCGCCGGAGTTCCTGAAGTAGAGGAGCGCGCAATGACCCGCCTGTCCCTTCGTCCGCTCGCGCCGTTCGGCGTCGAGGCAGCCGGCGTGGACCTGTCCCGACCGCTGGCCGACGACGCCTGCACCGAGCTGCTGCGCGCGTTCTACCAGCACCACGTGCTGGCCATCCGGGCGCAGGACATCAGCGCGGCGCAGTTCCTCGCGTTCGCGCGGCGGATCGGGCCGCCGCAGCCGCACGTGATCGACCAGTTCCACCATCCCGAGGATCCGAACATCCTGGTGCTGTCCAATGTCCGCAAGGACGGCCAGCCCACGGGGCTGCGCGACGCCGGGTCCTATTTCCACACCGACTATTCCTACCTCGCCGTGCCCGCACGGGCCACCACGCTGTATTCCCGCGTGGTGCCGCGCGTAGGCGGCGATACGCTCTTTGCGGACCAGGTCGCAGCCTACGACGACCTGCCTGTCGCGATGAAGCGGCGCATCGAACCCCTGCTCGCCATCCACCACTACGGCAATCGCCACGACCTGGACGAGTCCAGCCGCACCGCCGCCTCGCCACTGAACACCGAGCAGAAGGCGAAGATGCCGGTCATCACGCACCGGCTGGCGCGCCCGCACCCGGTGACCGGCCGGAAGGCGCTGTATGCCGTGTCCGGCAGTTCGTTCGGCATCGTGGGCATGCCCGACGACGAGGCCCGCGACCTGCTGGACGAACTGGCCGCGCACGCGACGCAGCCCCGCTACCAGCTGCGCTTCCGCTACGGCGTGGGGGACATCGTGGTCTGGGACAACGCAGCACTGCTGCACTCCGCCACCCTCACCGACCCGGACGATGCGCGCACCTTGTGGCGGGTGACGGTGCTGGAGGACGGCCCGGCAGGCCCGTTCTGAGATAGCCTCAGGATCCATGAATGACACCCTCCTCTGGATCCTGAGCGTCGCGCTCATCCTTGCCGGATTCGCCGGCATCGTCCTGCCCGCACTGCCCGGCACGCTGCTGGTTTTCGGCGGCATCGTGCTCGGGGCGTGGATCGACGACTTCACGCGGGTGGGCTGGTTCGCGCTCTCCGCGATCGCGGTGCTGGCGGTGCTCGCCTGGCTGATGGACTACGTGGCCGCGATGCTGGGCGCCAAGCGCGCGGGCGCCAGCCGGCTGGCGATCATCGGTGCGGCCGTGGGGACCGTTGCCGGCATCTTCATGGGCCTGGTGGGCGTGCTGTTCATGCCGCTGGTGGGGGCGGCAGTCGGCGAATACATGGCGCGGCGCCAGCATGGCCAGGCGGTCCGGGTCGGCATCGCCACCTGGCTTGGCCTGATGGCGGGGATGCTCGCCAAGTTCGTGCTGGCGTTCATGATGGTGGGCATCTTCTGCGTGGCGCTGGTGTGGTGAGGCGCGACGGCGATTTCAGGTCGCCGGCTAGAGCGAATACCCCAGCAGCATCGCCACGCCCGACTCCTTGTTCGGCCGCGTGAAGCTGTCGCGCGTCAGGCGCCCCATCTGGATGTTGATGCGCTCGGTGGCAAACCACTTGCGGTAGGTGGCCTCGATGCTGCCGTCCGAGTACAGGCGCGCCAGCGTGCGGTCCACCACGGCGGCCAGGGCGGCGTCGTTCTTGCGCATCATGATCGCGTAAGGCTCGACGGAAAGCACCACGGTGCTCAGGTCCAGCTTGTCCATCGCGTTGTCGTGGGAGGCCAGGCCCACCAGCAGCGAGTCGTCTTGCGGGAACGCGCGCACCTTGCCCTCCTTCAGCGCCTGGTAGGCCTCGGTGTTGCTGCCGTAGGTGGTGAGCTGCATCTTCACTTCGCTCGCCCCGAGCTGCGTGAACAGCTTCTCCGAGGTCGTGCCCTTGCTCAGGGCGACGGGCAGGCCGGCCAGGTCCTTGACCGAGTCCACCCTGGTGCCCTTGGGCACCAGCACGCGGATGCCGGCGACGAAGACGGTGTAGCTGAAGGCCACCTTCTCCTGGCGCGCCTTGGTGTTGGTCGTGGACCCGCATTCCAGGTCGATCTCGCCGCTTTCCAGCTTGGGGATGCGCTCGGGGCCGGAGACCACCTTGTAGTTCACCTTCAGTTCGGGCAGCTTGAGCGACTTCCGGATTTCCTCGACGGCCGCGAGGCACAGGTCGACCGAGTAGCCCACCGGCTGCTTCTGCTCGTTCAGGTACGAGAAGGGCCGCGCGGCTTCGCGCACGCCCAGCGTGATGGCGCGGGCGTCCTTGATGCGGGCCAGCGTGATGACCCGAGTCTAAGGGTAAACCCTCGAGCTTCGCAGGAAGGCGTCAGCGGCGATCAGCTTTCTCCGCAGAAACCCTAGGCAGCCGATTCCTACAATCGCCTCAGATCGAGAAACACACTGGGGACTACGTGAGCATCA
>JAJNBO010000461.1 GCA_021156245.1 Ramlibacter sp.
CCTGGTGGATTTCGCTGTCCACTTTCGGCGTGCTGGTCATGACGCTGCTGCTCCTGACCTTCATGGGCGATGCGTTGCGCGACGCGCTGGATCCCAGGAAAGCCGATACATGAGAAATGCGAAGCATCGTTCTCACCCTCTCCCGCTGGGAGAGGGCCGGGGTGAGGGCACATGACGCAGGATCCGAAGATCGCCTTGCCCCCGCTGGTCGACGTCAAGGACTTGAGGGTGTCCTTCGGCGGCAAGGAGGTCGTTCACGGGGTCAACTTCTCGATCGCGCCCGGCGAGAAGTTGGCGCTCGTCGGCGAGTCCGGCTCCGGCAAGACGGTCACGGCCCTCAGCCTCGTGCGCCTGGTGCACAACGCGCACATTACGGGCTCCGCCCGGCTGGCTGGGGCGGGCGAGGGCGCAGCTCCGGTCGAATTGCTGCAGGCCTCCGAGCGGGAGTTGCTGGGCATCCGCGGGCGCGACATCGCGATGATCTTCCAGGAGCCGATGACGGCCTTGAACCCGGTCTACACGATCGGCGACCAGATCGCCGAGGTGCTGCAGATCAAGCAAGCCCTGAGTGCCCGCCAGGCCTGGGATGCGGCCGTCGAAGCCCTGGCCGCCACCGGCATCCCCGAGCCGGCCCGGCGCGCCGCCAGCTACCCGCACCAGCTGTCCGGCGGACAGCGGCAGCGCGCCATGATCGCCATGGCGCTGGCCTGCCGCCCACGGCTGCTGCTGGCGGACGAGCCGACCACCGCGCTCGACGTCACGCTGCGCCAGCAGATCCTGGACCTGCTGTCCGACCTCCAGCGGCAGACCGGCATGGCGGTGCTGCTGATCACGCACGACCTCAACCTGGTGCGGCGGTTCGCCGACCGGGTGGCCGTGATGGAGTCCGGCCACCTCGTGGAGCACGGGCCTGTCCATGAAGTGTTCGGCAACCCGCGGCACGCCTACACCCGCAAGCTCATCGAGAGCCGCCCGGAGCGCGACGTGCAGGAGCCGCGCTCAGGCGAGCCGGCGGTGATGCAGGCCGACGCCTTGCGCGTCGGCTACCCCGTGCCCATCCCGGGGTTCAGGGGCTGGTTCCGCCGTGGCGAGTTCGTGGCGGTGCAGGGTGCGCGCTTCCAGGTGCCTCCGGGCGGCACGCTCGGCATCGTCGGCGAGTCCGGCTCGGGCAAATCCACCATGGCGCTGGCGGCGCTGGGCTTGATCCCGCACGGGGGCGAGCTCGAAGTCGTCGGCAAGCGCTGGGGCCCCGATGCCACCGGCAACCGGGAGATCCGGCGGCTGGTGCAGGTGGTGTTCCAGGACCCGTTCTCGTCCCTGTCACCGCGCATGACGGTGGAGGAGATCGTCGGCGAAGGCCTGCTGGTCCACGAGCCCGGGCTGTCGCTGGAGGAGCGCCGGGTGCAGGTCGTCCGGACGCTGGACGAAGTGGGCCTCACGGAGGCCCAGTTCCCGGGATTGCTGGGCCGCTACCCGCACGAGTTCTCCGGCGGGCAGCGCCAGCGGCTGGCGATCGCCCGCGCGCTGATCGTCCAGCCGCAGCTGCTGGTGCTGGACGAACCCACGAGCGCGCTGGACGTCACCATCCAGAAGCAGGTACTCAAGCTGCTGCAGAGGCTGCAGAGGGAGCGCGGCCTTTCCTACCTGCTCATCACCCATGACGTGGACGTGATCTGGGCGATGGCGCACGAGGTGCTGGTGATGAAGGACGGCAAGGTGCTGGAGGCCGGCACCGTCGAGCAGGTGCTGCGGGATCCGCAGGACCCGTACACGCGGACGCTGGTCGCCGCGGCTGCCTGAGCCGGAAGGCGCCTCCAGGCGCGGCCTAGCACGCGGCGCCTTGCGAATCAAGCCGCGGAAGGCTACAATACCGGCTTCACGACCAAACGGGCGGGTATTCACCGCCCGTTTTTTTTGGCTGATCGACTACCAACTTGGCAAGTACTTCGACGTTAGCGGACATGGTGGCACAAACCGTCGCCGGTCTGGGGTACGAGCTGGTGGAGCTGGAGCGCTCCGCCGGGGGCACTTTGCGCGTGACGATCGACTTCCCCTGGCAACCGGGAGAGGAGAAGCTGGTCAACGTGGAGGACTGCGAGCGGGTCACGCGCCAGCTGCAGTACACGCTGGAAGTCGAGGAGGTCGATTACAAGCGGCTCGAGGTGTCCTCGCCGGGCATCGACCGGCCGCTGCGGGGTGAGAAGGACTTCGACCGTTATGCGGGTGAGGTCGTCGACATCACCCTGAAGGCGCCGATGGGCGCCGCGGCTGCCGGCCAGGTGGCCGCCAACCGCCGCAAGTTCCGCGGCACGCTCGAAAGGGCGGAGGCCGGCTGGCAGATCGTCTGGAGCGACGAGCCGCCGCCCGTGCCGGGCAAGAAGGTATCGAAGAAGAAGGAGCCTGCACCCATGCAGGTCCTGGGTTTCACGCTGGACGAGATCAAGGAAGCGCGTCTGGCACCGATTGTGGATTTCAAGGGGCGCAAGCGCGCCGGGGTTCAGGAGCAAGGGAAATGAATCGCGAACTGTTGATGCTGGTGGATGCCATTTCGCGCGAAAAGAACGTCGAACGCGACGTGGTCTTCGGCGCGGTCGAAGCTGCCCTGGCCCAGGCCACCAAGAAGCTGTACCAGGGTGACGTGGACATCCGCGTGGCCGTCGACCGCGACAGCGGCGACTACGAAACCTTCCGCCGCTGGCTCGTGGTGCCGGACAACGCCGGCCTGCAGAACCCCGACGCCGAAGAGCTGCTGATGGACGCCCAGGAGCGGGTGGCCGGAGCGGAAGAGGGCGAATACATCGAGGAAGGCATCGAGTCGCTGCCGATCGGCCGCATCGGCGCCATGGCGGCCAAGCAGGTCATCCTGCAGAAGATCCGCGACGCCGAGCGCGAGATGCTGCTCAACGACTTCATGTCGCGCGGCGACAAGATCTTCGTGGGCACCGTCAAGCGCATGGACAAGGGCGACATCATCGTCGAGAGCGGCCGCGTCGAAGGGCGCCTGCGC
>JAJNBO010000462.1 GCA_021156245.1 Ramlibacter sp.
GCGTGCGGCAGCTTGCCGAGCAGGCTGCGGGTGGACAGGATGGTCCCCATGCGGCCGCAGCGGGAGAGCTGCGCGGCGCGGTCCGCGGCGGCGCCCAGCACGCGCAGGTCCGCGGGCGCGCCCACGGCGCCGATCCACTCGCGGCCTTCGTCGATGCCGACGTTCAGGCAGAGCTCCACGTCCCAGCCCTTGCGCGCCTGCCACCGGCGGCTCACGCGCCGCATGGCGTCCCGCGCCTGCTGCGCCGCTGCGAGCGCGTTCCACAGGTAGCCGGTGCCGGTTTCCGCGGCGAAGTACCAGACCAGCACTTCGCCGGGCTGGCGTCCCGGCCGGCCGCCGTGGCTGCGGTAGATCTGCTCCAGCTCCGCCCACACTTCGTTCAGCAGCTCGAAGTACTCCTGGGCGGTGAGCTTCACCCACAGGCTGGTCGCGTCCTGCAGCGTGGCCACGAGCACGGCCAGGGGCATGTTGGTGAGCCCGCCTTGCGGGGCCGGCGCCTGCGGCTTCGCCACGACGGGCGCCGCGGCTGCCTCGCCGGCCCCGGCGGCGGCCGGGCCGAAAGCAAACAGCACGGCCTCGCGGAAGTGCACCGCATAGAGCAGGCGCGCCGGCAGCGAGCCGGTGGCAGGCAGGCGCGCCTGGGTGACCAGGCCGGCCTCCGCGCGACGGGTCGAGGCATACAGCGCGCGCAGTTCCTCGGCCTGGTCCTGCAGCAAGCCGCGGAACAGTTCTTCCGTGCGGTGGGCACGGTCCTTGGCCACCTCGAGGTGGAAGCGGACGATGGCGTCGCGGCCGCTGTCCGCGTCCAGGTCCATCAGGTGCCGGAAGACGTTGTCGGTCGAATCGTCGGAGGCGCCCAGGGGCGACAGCGGGCTGGTGTGCGTCTGTTCGTTCTGCCAGACCAGGCGGAAGCTGTCGTCCACCAGGTAGGCCGGGTAGCGCACGTCGCCCACGAACATGGTGAGCGTCGGATCGCCCGTGAAGACCGAAGCCCTCGACATGGGCGCCGGGGGGAGCGCGCGACCGGACACCGGAGCGGCGGCAGGCGGGGGCACGGCGGCGGCGTCGGCAGCCGGCTGGCCACCGAAGTGGTCGGAGATGCGCGTGATGCTCCAGCCTTCCCGCTTCAGGCGCTGGATCGTTTCGATCCGGCTGATGGTGTCGTCGGGGAAGTAGCCGATGCGAGGCGCGTCGCCATGCTCAGGCCCCGGCGGAAGGACCTGCGGCCGCGGCACGAGGCCGCTGGCGATGTAGTTGTTGAGCGTGGCACGCGAGATGCCTGTCCGCTCGATGATCTCCTTGCTGGTCAGCAAGAGCGCCTCTTGTGTTTACTGTCTAAGACAGAGATTACATCTGTCTAGACAGATAAGCAACTGTCTAGACAGTGTTGTATCGATGGGCCAACAATGGTTTTCCCTTATCAGATGACGTGCCTAGACACTGCCCAGACGTCTTGGACAATGAGGTGCGAGTGAACATGAGGCGACTGCTGCCGGGCTGCGAGAAGCGGACCAGTAGAATCCGCGGCCTAGTGACCGACCAGACTCGCTTCGATGTGGGGGCCCTCCCCTTCGGCTCCGCGAACGCCGCATCGGTGCGCTATCGGGTGCTGCAGTTCCTGCCCTTCCTCGAGCAGGCAGGCATCCGCACCACCCTGCTCTCCTCCCTGGAAGCGGCGATGGAGTCCGCGGACTTCCCGGTCTGCTGGATCCAGAAGAAGCTGCTGTCGCGGCGCAAGGTGCGCAGCCTGGCCCGCCGGCACAAGCTGGTCTTCGATTTCGACGACGCGATCTGGACATCCGAGAAGGGAGACCGTTCCCTGTTCACCCGCTTGCGCACGGAGGCTCGGCTCGCCAGCGTGCTCAAGCACAGCGCCGTGGTGATGGCCGGAAATGACTACCTGGCGGACTACGCCCGTCGCTACAACGCCAACGTGGTCGTGGTCCCGACCGTGGTGGACACGGCGCTCTACCCCGCGCGCCAGCATGCGGACAGACGCGTGGTCACCCTGGGCTGGGTCGGCCACTCGGTGAACTTCAAGTACCTGGCAGCCCTGTGCGATGCGCTGCGCCGCGTCGCCGCCGTCCGCCCGGTGCGCTTGCTGGTCGTCGCGGACCAGGACTTCCATGCCGAAGGGGTGGAGGTCGAGAACCGGCGCTGGACCGAGGACACCGAAGTCGCAAGCATCCTCGGCATGGACATCGGCCTCATGCCGCTGGCCGACGACGAATGGACGCGGGGCAAGTGCGGCTTCAAGGCCATCCAGTACATGGCCGCGGGCATTCCCCCGGTCGCCAGCCGCGTGGGGATGAACGTGCAACTCGTGGACCACGGGACCGACGGCTTCCTGGCCACCAGCCAGCAGGAATGGTTTGACGCGCTCACCCTGCTCTGTGCCGACCCGGCCCTGCGCCAGCGCGTGGGCCAGGCCGCCCGCCTGAAAATCCAGGCGCGCTATTCGCTACAGGGCACCGGCCCCGTGGTATCACGCATCTTCGCCGGCCTGCTGCAGCCCTGAACCATGAGCCAATTCGAGATCGACTGGTCCCGCCTTTACGCCGCCCGCAACAGCGTGACCCGGCAGTTCCCCACCATCTGGGGCATCCCCGTGGTGAAGAAGGAGATGTCGCGGCTCGCGGTGCATGCCCGCGACGGCGCGAAGGTGCTGGACGTCGGGGCGGGCGACCGCCGCTTCGAGGGCAAGATGCGGGAGGTCTGTCCAACCCTCCAGTACCGGTCCTTCGACATCGACCGCTCCAGGCAACACGACTACTACGCCATCGACGACATCGAGGGGCAGTACGACCTGATCTTCGCCTTCGAGGTGATCGAGCACATGACGCCGGGCGAGGGCCTGCGGATGGTCGCCAACCTGCGCGAACACCTGGCGCCCGGCGGCACGCTGCTCCTGGGCACACCGAACCTGTACCACCCGCACCGCTACTTCGGCGACCTGACGCACGTCACGCCCTACAAGTACGAGGAACTGGGCGCGCTGCTCGTGCTG
>JAJNBO010000034.1 GCA_021156245.1 Ramlibacter sp.
CGGCCGGCTGTTGCACCGTCTCGCCCTGGGCCTCGTTCGCCCGTTCCGCTTGGCCTTGTTGCGCGGAACGGGCTACCGAAAAGAATAGAAACAGCGGAAGGGTATCTTCCTGTCTGCCCAGAAGTCCGCGGTGTCGCGGAAGATGTCCAGCAGCTGCTCGCGGGCTTCCTTGTCGAACTTCCCGTTGGCCGGGATGTGCTCCAGCACCACGATGAAGCCAGGCTGCGGGCCCGACTTGTGCAGCGGGTCGGTCATGCAGTCGTACAGCGCGTCGAAGTTCTTCCCGAAATGCTGGGGGAACGTGAACTGCTGGGCGATCATGTCCAGCACGTCCTGCTTGCTCTGGGCCGAGGCCAGGTTGGCATACAGGAAGTGGTGGCCGAGGGCGGTGGCCGTCTCCTGCAGGTCGGACACGCGGAATGCGCGGATCGACTGCACGATGTTGCTGCGCACGCCCTTGATGGGCGTCTCGGAAATCTCGGGACGAAGTGGTTTTTCCATCTCCGTGTCTTTCTCGGTAGTCAAAAACAGGTCCCGCTTCATTTGGGGGGTTCACTCCACGATCTGGCGAAAACTGGCGTAGTGGTCAGCGGTGTAATAACAGGCATGCGGCGTCCGGGGCGGGCCACCGCATACGATGCGCCGGGCGCCCCGGTCGCGTGATCCAGGCGTCTTCACGGTGTATTCGCGGTAGTAGCCCCGCTTCTCGATCGGGAGCAGGCGCTCCCGGTTGCCGAACACCGTGCCGTCCTTGTCGTACGGGAACGGTCCGCCCAGGCGGATCAGCTCATAAGTCTCCCGGCCGTTGCGGGGCAGGTCGGTGACATGCACCGTCGCCGCTCCGTGACGCGATCCGTCCATCGGGCCCCGCGCTTGCGCGAAGGGGGCTGCGGCGACAGCGACGGCCATCAAGGTGCTGGTGAGCACTAACTTGACGGACGCGAACCGAGCCATGGACGGACCTTCTGGGGAGATCTTCACAAGGGACGCACACTCCGGGTTTACCCGGAACTTCAAAGCGGGTTAGTGTGACCGATGTCCACCCAAAAGGCAAGCCGATGCCCAATTTTTGGGCAGCCAGCAAGGCCATTCGACAGCCGGTCACCAACTGAAAAGTTAGTGCCAGCTCTCTAGAATCGCTTTACCTGGCCGCGTTGGCGTCCGCGACCGTCAAGGCGGCCATGTTGACGATGCGCCGCACGGTGGTGCTGGCCGTCAGGATGTGCACCGGCTTGGCGGCACCCAGCAGCACCGGGCCGATGGCGATGTTGCCGCCCGCCGCCGTCTTGAGCAGGTTGTAGCGGACAGGGTGCTGTGGGGCATCAGCGCGTTGCGCGCCGCGCCATCGAGGGCGACGTCGCCGTGCATTTCGCCGTCGACTTCCAGCCAGGGCGCCTGCTCGCGCAGCAGGTCCAGGGTTCGGCGCATCTTGACCGCGCTGGGCTGGTTGCTGCTGCCGAAGTTGGAGTGGCTCAGGAGTGCAACCTTGGGCTTGAGACCGAAGCGCAGCATCTCCTCCGCCGCCATCAGCGTGATCTCGGTCAGCTGCTCCGCGGTCGGGTCGTAGTTGACGTGCGTGTCCACCAGGAAGACCTGCCGGTTCGGCAGCATCAGCCCATTCATGCAGGCATACGTGTTGACGCCGGCGCGGCGGCCGATCACCTGGTCGACGTAGCTCAGGTGCAGGTTGGTCGTGCCCCAGGTGCCGCAGATCATCCCGTCGACCTGGCCCTTGTACAGGAGCATCGAGCCGATCAGCGTCAGGCGCCGGCGCATCTCGATCTTGGCCATCTGCACCGTCACGCCCTTGCGCTCCGTCATGCGGTGGTAGGTCTGCCAGAAGTCGCGGTAGCGGTCGTCCTGTTCGACGTTGACGACGTCGTAGTCGCGGCCTTCCTGCAGGCGCAGGCCGAACTTCTCGACGCGCTGGGCGATGATCTTCGGCCGGCCGATGATGGTGGGCCGCGCCACGTTCTCGTCCACCACGATCTGGATGGCGCGCAGCACGCGCTCTTCCTCGCCCTCGCAGAAGGCCACCCGCTTCTTCGCCGCGCTCTTGGCTGCCGTGAAGATGGGCTTCATCGTGGTGCCCGACGCGTAGACGAAGCTTTGCAGCTGCTCGCGGTAGGCGTCCATGTCCTTGATCGGACGCAGCGCCACGCCGCTGTCCATGGCGGCCTGGGCCACCGCCGGCGCGATCTTGATCATCAGCCGCGGATCGAAGGGCTTGGGGATCAGGTACTCGGGGCCGAACGACAGTTGCTGGCCCACGTACGCGGCGGCCACCACTTCGCTCTGTTCCGCCTGCGCCAGCTCGGCCAGCGCATAGGTGGCGGCGATCTCCATCTCCACCGTGATGGTGGTGGCGCCGGAATCCAGCGCGCCGCGGAAGATGTAGGGAAACACCAGGACGTTGTTGACCTGGTTCGGATAGTCGGTGCGGCCGGTGGCGATGATGCAGTCGGCGCGCGCCGCCTTCGCATCCTCGGGAGAGATTTCCGGATTCGGGTTGGCCAGCGCCAGGATGAGAGGATGGGCCGCCATCTTCTTGACCATCTCCGGCTTGAGCACGCCGCCCGCGGAAAGGCCGAGGAAGACGTCGGCGTCGTCTATCACTTCCGTCAGCGTGCGCGCGGAGGTCTCCTGGGCGAACTGGATCTTGTCCTCGTCCATCAGCTCCTTGCGGCCCTTGTAGACCACGCCGGCCAAGTCGGTGACGAAGATGTTCTCGCGCGGCAGGCCCAGCTTCACGAGCAGCCCCAGGCAGGCCAGCGCCGCGGCGCCCGCGCCCGACGTGACCAGCTTGACCTTGCGGATGTCCTTGCCGACCACCTTCAGGCCGTTGAGGATGGCGGCGCCGACCGTGATGGCGGTGCCGTGCTGGTCGTCGTGGAAGACCGGGATCTTCATCCGGTCGCGCAGCTTGCGCTCGACGTAGAAGCAGTCGGGCGCCTTGATGTCTTCGAGGTTGATGCCGCCGAAGGTGGGCTCCAGCGCCGCGATGATGTCGACCAGCTTGTCCAGGTTGTCCTTCTCGGCGATCTCGATGTCGAACACGTCGATGCCGGCGAACTTCTTGAACAGGACGCCCTTGCCTTCCATCACCGGCTTGGCGGCCAGCGGACCGATGTCGCCCAGGCCGAGCACCGCGGTGCCGTTGGTGATGACGGCCACCAGGTTGCCGCGGCTCGTGTAGCGGAAGGCGTTGGCGGGATCCTTGACGATCTCCTCGCAAGGCGATGCGACGCCGGGCGAATAGGCAAGCGACAGGTCATGCTGGTTCACCAGCTGCTTGGTCGCCGCGATCGCGATCTTTCCGGGAGTGGGGTGCTCGTGGTACTCGAGCGCGGCCTGGCGCAGCTCGGCGCGCTTGTCGGCTTGCGCCGGGGAATCGGTGGGCATGGGATCCAGTCTCCTGGGCGCCGGGGGCCGGTCGTCCGCTTGTTCTTGGAAAGGGCCTGCGATTGTAGACCTGGGGCACCAGCCCACTCGGGAAAACCCTCGCGAGTGGATCCGCGTAGGCGGCGGGCAACAGCCGTCGCCGCCGGAACCGGAATTGTTGCGCATCCCCGTCGCACTTACATCTGCGGAGGCGCGCGCGCAGACACATCAATTAACATCTCGCTCAACAACGGATGAGTAGCTCCGGGAGGGGCGTGGATCAATGGCTGTGCGCTTCGCAATCCGGGCTTGGGCGGCTTGCGCGCCAGCCCTCCAGGCGCCCGCGGACTGGCGGGCCTGGGCCCGTGCGCCACGCAGGCCCGAGGGGTTGCTCGAAGCGAAGCTCGAAGCGATGCCCGCCATGCAACGGCGGCGCCTGAACGCGCTGGGCCGCGCGGCCGCGCAGGCGGCGTGGGAATGCCATGCGCCATCGCCCGACGTCCCCGCCGTGTTCGCTTCCCGCTATGGCGATGCGCAACGCTGCCTGCACCTGCTCCAGGAATTCGCCGCGACCGGCGCCGCGTCTCCCGCGGACTTCACTTTCTCCGTGCACAACGCGATCGGCGCGATGTATTCCATCAGCCGCGGCGACGCGGCCCCGTATTCCAGCATCGCGGCCGGCCCGGCCAGCGCCGCCGCCGGCGTGGTCGAGGCGTGTGCGCTGCTGGCGGACGGCGCGCCCGAAGTGCTGCTGGTCTGCTACGACGCGCCGCTGCCCGGTGCGTACGCGGCTTTCGAGGATGCGCCTTCGTGCAGCTATGCCTGGGCGTGGAGCGTGACGGCGCCCGCGGCCGGCCAGCCGCACTTCACCCTGACGTGGACGGCGGGCGAGGTGGCGGCCGCGCCCGCGAACGACCTGCCGTTCGGGCTGGACGCGCTGCGCTTCGTGCTGTCCGGGCAGGACGCCTGGCAGGCGCCCGCCGGCGGTCGCACGTGGTCGTGGAGCCGCCATGCGTGAGCGCGCCGACCACGCCTGGCGCGTGTTTGCCACCGGCTTGTGCTTCGGCGTGTTCGGCGCCGGCAGCCTGCTGCTCGGCGTCCTGGTGTTCCCGCTGCTGAACGTGTTCGTGCGCGACCGCGCGCGGCGTGCGCGGCTGGCGCGCCGCGTGATCCGCTTCACCTTCCGGCTGTTCGTCTCGATGATGCGCGCCACGGGCGTCATCACCGTCGAAGCGCATGGCCTGGACCGCCTGGCCGGCGGCGGCCGCCTGATCCTCGCCAACCACCCCACGCTCATCGACGTGGTGCTGCTGATGGCGCTGGTGGAGCGAGGCGATTGCGTCGTCAAGGGCGCCCTCAGCCGCAATCCCATCACGCGAGGCCCCGTGATCGCGGCCGGCTTCGTGTTCAACGACGACGGCGGCGAGGAGCTGCTGGCCGGCTGCATGCACTCCATGCGCACCGGCAACAACCTGATCATCTTCCCCGAAGGCACGCGCACCTCGCGCACCGAGCCCATGCGCCTGCAGCGCGGGGCCGCGCGCGTGGCCGTGCACGGCGAAAAGGACATCACGCCGGTGCGCATCCGCTGCACGCCGGCCACGCTGGCCAAGGGCGAGAAGTGGTACCAGGTGCCGCTCGCGCGGCCGCACTTCTGCATCGAGGTGGACGAGACCATCGCCGTCTCGCCCTTCATCGCCGGCGCGCCCAGCCACGCCCTCGCGGCGCGGCACCTGAACCAGCACCTGACGGACTATTTTTCGAGAGAACACACACTTGCAAGCGCTTGAACAAGAGATCAAGGAGCTGATCGTCTCGGCCCTGTCGCTGGAGGACGTGCGTCCCCAGGACATCGAGACCGACGCCCCGCTGTTCGTCGAGGGGCTGGGGCTCGATTCCATCGACGCCCTGGAACTCGGCGTCGCGCTGCAAAAGCGCTATGGCGTGGCGATGAGCGCCGACGCCGGCCAGACGCGCCAGCATTTCACCAGCGTCGCCACGCTCGCCCGCTTCGTTGCCGCGAGCCGTCCCCGCGGCGCGGCCTGAATCCACCGGAGGAGAGAACAACCATGACCAAGGACGACATCCTCCGGCGCATCGCCGGCATCATGGAGGAAACCTTCGAGATCGACCCGGCGAAGGTGACGCCCGGCGCGAAGCTGTACGACGACCTGGAGATCGACAGCATCGACGCCGTCGACCTGATCGTCCAGCTCAAGCCGCTGGTCGGCCGCCGCCTGGACCCCGAGGCTTTCAAGTCGGTACGCACTGTTGCGGATGTGGTGGACGCGCTGTTCGGCGTGTTGAACAATCCCACACCCGCCTGACCCTCCTGCCGCGTGCCCGCGTTCCAAGTCCTCCTGACGGCCGCGACCGTCGCTTACCCGCTGGTGGTCTACCTCGGCTTCGGCCGCTGGAGCCCGGCCTGGGTGGCTGCGGCGTTGGCGGCGCTGTTGTTCCTGAGGGCGTGGAGCGCGCGTGACGTGGTGTGGGCGGCGGCGGGCGCGGGCGCGCTGCTGCTCGGCCTGGCCGCGGAGCTGGGGGGCAGTTGGGTTCCGCTGAAGCTGTACCCCGTGATGGTCAGCGCGGTGCTGCTGGCCGTCTTCGGCTTCAGCCTCTGGCAGCCGCCCACCATCGTCGAACGCATTGCCCGGCTGCACGAGCCGCACCTGCCGCCGCAGGCGATCGCCTATACGCGCAAGGTCACGCTGGCCTGGTGCGGCTTTTTCATCGCCAATGGCGCCATCTCCGCCGCCACCGCGTTGTGGGCGAGCGAGGGCACCTGGGTCCTGTACAACGGCCTGCTGGCCTACGTGCTGATCGGTGGCTTCTTCGCCATCGAATGGATGTTGCGGCAGCGCATGCGCGCCCGCGTCGCCGCCGGCTCCCATGACTGACTGGCTGTCCCTCACGCGGGTCGGGCTGGCCGGCCCGGCCGGGCGCGCCGTGGCCGTGCGCAACGGCGAGCTGCTGCCGCACGCGCGCTTTGCCGCCGACGTGGCGCGCTGGCAGGCAGCCTTCGCGTCGGTCCGCGGATCGCGCATCGCGGTCTATTTCGACGACAGCTACGACTTCGCTTGCGCGCTGTTCGGCGCCTGGCATGCCGGCAAGGTGGCGGTGCTGCCCGGCGACGCGCAGCCGGCCACGCTGGAAACGCTGCTGCCGCAAGTGGATGCCTGTGCGGGCGACTTGCCCGGGAGCTTGCGTCCCGCGGCCGAGGCCGGCGCGCCTTTGTCCCCGCTCGACCTGCGCGAGACGCTCGCGGTGATCTACACCTCGGGCTCCAGCGGCCGCCCGCTCGCGCTGCAGAAGCGGCTGGCGCAGCTCGAGGCCGAAGTGCAGCACCTGGAAGCGGTGTTCGGCGCCCGGCTCGACGAGGACGGCGCACCCTCGATCCATTCCACGGTGTCGCACCAGCACATCTACGGCCTGCTCTTCCTGGTCGCATGGCCGCTCGCGGCCGGCCGCGTGGTCGCGGTCGAGAAGATCGCCTACCCGGAGCAGATGGCCGAGCGTCTCGGTCCCGCGCCTTCGGTGCTGGTCTCCAGCCCGGCCCACTTGCGGCGGCTGCCGGAGGGGCTGGACTGGACGCCAGCGCGCGGGGGCTTGCGTTCCATCTTCTCGTCGGGCGGCCCACTGCCGCCGGAGGCGTCGGAACAGGCGCATGCGCTGACCGGGCAGTCGCCGATCGAGGTGTACGGCAGCTCGGAAACCGGCGGCGTCGCCTGGCGGCAGCGCGCCCTGCATGGCGACGCCTGGACGCCGCTACCGGACGTCAAGTGGCGCCTGAAGGACGACACGCTGTGCGTGAAGTCCACCCACCTCGACGGCGATGACTGGTGGGAAACCTCGGACCGCGCGAAGGCGCTGGACGATGGCCGCTTCGTGCTGCAGGGCCGCGCCGACCGCATCGCCAAGGTCGCCGAGAAGCGCGTGTCGCTCGTCGCGATGGAAGAAGCCCTGGTCGCCACCGGCCTGCTGGTCGAGGCCCGGACCCTGATGGTGGAAGACACGCTCGGCCCGCGGCTCGCCGTGGTGGGCGTGCCGAGCGCCGCGGGCACCGAGCTGCTCAAGACGCAAGGCAAGCGGGCACTGAACGACCGGCTGCGGGCGGAGCTGCTGCGCGGCTTCGAACGCGTGGTGCTGCCGCGGCGCTTCCGCTACCTGCGCGAGCTGCCGGTCAACACGCAGGGCAAGGCCACGGAGGCGCTGCTGTCCATGCTGTTCAAGCCGGAGCTCCCGCCGGTGCAGTGGCGCGATCGCCGGCTGCCGCAGGCCGCGCTCAGCCTGGAGATCGTGCCGCAGCTGCGCGTGCTGGAGGGCCACTTCCCCGGTGCGCCGGTGCTGCCGGGCGTCGTGCAGCTCGATTGGGCGATCGCGTTCGCGCGCCAGGCGTTTCCCGGCATGCCCCCGCGCTTCCTGCGCGTGGACCAATTGAAGTTCCAGCAGCCGGTGCTGCCGCCGTTGCAACTGGAATTGGCCATGGAATGGAGCGCCGAGGCCGGGCACCTGTCGTTTCGCTACAGCTCGCAGCACGGCGCGCATTCCAGCGGCCGCGTGATGTTCGGGGACAGGCCATGATGGATCCGGTGGCGGTCGTCCCGGTCTACGACCATCCCGCGACCATCGGCGCGGTCACGCGCCAGATCCTGTCGCACGGGCTGCGCTGCATCCTGGTGGACGATGGCAGCAGCGTCGAATGCGCGCGCGTGCTGGACCGCCTGGTGGACGAACACTCCACCCGCGTCGGGCTGGTGCGGCTGCCCCGCAACCAGGGCAAGGGCGCGGCGATGGTGGCCGGCTTCCGCGCCGCCGCCGCGCGCGGCCACACGCACGTGCTGCAGATCGACGCCGACGGCCAGCATGCGGCGGCCGACATCCCGCTGTTCCTCGATCAGGCACGGCGAAGCCCGGACGCCGTCATCGCCGGCTGCCCCGTGTATGACGAGAGCGTGCCGCGCGCGCGCCTGTACGGCCGCTACGCAACGCACGTCTGGGTCTGGATCAACACGCTGTCGCTCGACATCCGCGATTCGATGTGCGGCTTCCGCGTGTACCCGCTAGGCAGCCTGCTGCCGCTGCTGGATGCGACGCGCATCGGCCGGCGCATGGACTTCGACAGCGACGTGATCGTCCGTCTGCACTGGCGCGGCGTTCCCGTGGTGAACCAGCCGACCCGCGTGACCTATCCGCAGGACGGCGTGTCGCACTTCCGCATGCTGCGCGACAACGCGCGCATCTCGCTGATGCATGCGCGCCTGTTCGCCGGCATGCTGCTGCGCTCCCCGTTGCTGCTGTGGCGCAAGGTGGCGGCATGAGCCGCCGGGCCGCCCCAAGGCGAATCCCGCAGCGCGTAGCGCGGAGGGTCGTCCAGTGAGCGCGCCCTTGCACTGGGCGCGGATCGGCGAGTCCACCTGCGCGGCCGGCATCTGGTTCCTGTACGGCGTGCATGCGGTGGTCGGCCGCCGCGTGCTGCGCGCCGTGCTCTGGCCGGTGGTGCTGTTCTATGCGGCGACGCAGCCGCGCGCACGGCGGGCATCGCTCGATTACCTGCGGCGCATGCAGCAGGCGCATGGCGCCATCGGCGCGGAACCGGACGCGCGCCACTGGCTGCGCCACCTGATGTCCTTCGCCGAGACACTGCTGGACAAGCTGCTCGCCACCTCCGGGCGCTATGCCTTCGCCAACGTGCGGCTGGAAGGCCAGGAGGAGGTCGAGGCGCTGCTGGCGCAAGGCCGCGGCGCGCTGCTGGTGACGGCACACGTCGGCTGTCTCGAACTCTGCCAGGCGCTGGCGACGCGGATGCCGGGATTGCGGCTGACCGTGCTCGTCCACACCCGCCACGCCCAGCGCTTCAACGCGATCCTGCGCCGGCTGAACCCCGGCCAGCGCGTCGAGCTGCTGCAGGTGACGGACGTGAATGCCGCCACCGCCGTGGAACTGGAGCGGCGCGTGCGTGACGGCGAGTTCGTGGCGATCGCCGGTGACCGCGTGCCGGTCGACGGCGGCCGTACCGTGACGGTGCCCTTCCTCGGCGCGCCGGCCGCTTTTCCCGTCGGCGCGTACGTGCTCGCCTCGTTGCTCGCGTGTCCGTTGCTGATGCTGGGCTGCGTGCGCGAAGGCGCGGGCCATGTGGTGCGCTTCGACATGCTGGCGGAGCAGGTGCAGTTGCCCCGCGCCGGCCGCGAGCAGGCGCTGCAGCACTGGGGACTGCTGTTCGCGCAGCGGCTGGAGGCGCTGCTGGTGCGCGCGCCGTATGACTGGTTCAACTTCTTCCAATTCTGGGACGCGCCGCTGCCTGTGGATGGCGTGGCCGGCAGCAGCCGGATCGCAGCATGAGCCCCGACCTGAGCCACGAGACCGAGGTGGTGCCCGCCTTCTACGACATCGACCCGATGGAGATCGTGTGGCATGGCCATTACGTGAAGTACCTGGAGGTCGCGCGCACCGCGCTGCTGGGGAAGTTCGACTACGACTACCCGCGCATGCGCGACTCCGGCTATGCCTGGCCCATCGTGGACCTGCGGCTGAAATACGTGCGGCCGGCACAACTCGGACAGCGCCTCATCGTGCGCGCCGAGATCGTCGAATGGGAGAACCGGCTGCGTATCCAGTACCGCATCCGCGATGCGGTGAGCGGCCGCAAGCTTACCGAAGCCACCACGACGCAGGTCGCGGTGGACCTCGCCACGCGCGAGATGCTGTACGTCTGCCCTGCCGTGTTGTGGCAGCGGCTCGGGGTGCAGCCATGATCGCGCGCCGCAATTTCTGCGCGATCGCGTTGGGTGTGGCCTGCCTGCCGGCCCCGGCCGCCGAGGCCGCGGCGCAGCTCCTGGCGCGCGTGCGGCAGCGGCTGGTCGACGAGCCGGTCCTGCGCGGCGCCTTCGAGCAGCGCAAGACGGTCAAGGGGTTCCGCAATCCGCTGGTGTCGAGCGGCGAATTCGTCGTGGCGCGCCAGCGCGGAGTGCTGTGGCGCACGACGGTGCCCTTTCCTTCCCTGCTGGTCGTCACGCGCGACCGCGTGCTGGCGAAGCAAGGCGACGGCACTGTGGCCCGCCGCCTGAGCGCGAACGACGAGCCGGCCGTGCGCGCGGTCAGCGAAACGCTCTTCGGCGTGATGGCCGCGGACCTGTCGGTGCTGGCGCAGCGCTTCGAGGTGAGCGGCGAGATGACGGCCGAAGGCTGGCGGCTGGCCCTGTTGCCGCGCGAGCCGCAACTCGCTCGCTGGATCCAGCGGGTCGAGCTGGACGGCGACCGGTTCCTGCACGCGGTTCGCATGCAGGAAGCCAGTGGCGACCTGACGCAGCTGCGGCTGGCGCGGCATGCGACCGGCGCGAAGCTGGCGGCTGACGAGGAGGCGCAGTTTGAGTGATCCCGGCCTGCTCGGCTCACCAGAAGAACTGACGCACCTGCCGCAGGTGTCGGCGACGCCATGGCGCATCGCCGGGGTGCTGTGGCTCGCGTGCGTGCTGGGGCTGGCCCTGCACCAGTGGCAGTTCTGGCGGGGTGGCAAGCTGGACACCGACGTGCTCGCCTTGTTGCCGTCATCCGAGCAGGCGCCCGCTGTCGCCCGAGCCGGCAAGCTGCTGGGCGAAGGCGTGTCGCGCCAGGTGGTGGTTCTCGTCGGCGCGCCCGACTGGGCGTCGGCGCAGCGCGCCGCGCAGGCGTGGCGGCAGTCGCTCGAGGGTTCGAAGGCGCCCATGCAGGCCAGTGCCGCGCCTTTGCAAGGCTCCCAGGCCGTGCTCGATTTCTACGCGCCCTGGCGCGACCGGCTGCTCACCCCGGCACAGCGCCGCGAACTCGAAGTCGCCGCGCCGGCGACGCAGGTGCAACGCGCGCTGGCAACGCTGATGCAGCCGGGCTCCGCGCGCCTGTCCGACTTTGCGGCGGACCCGCTGGGACTTTGGCCGGACTGGCTGCAGGCGCGCGCCGCCCAGAGCCGCGCCCGCCCGCGCGACGGGGACTTGTGGGTGCGCGGCGAAGGCGCCGAATGGGTGGTGTTGCGCTACGAGATCACCGGCGCCCCTTTCGCCATGAACGGCGACCCGGTGTACCAGCCCGCGCTGGACGGCGCCTTGCACGCCGCGCAGCGCGCGGTGCCGCAGGCGCGCATGCTGGCCGCCGGCCTGCCGCTGCACGCCGAGTCGGCGGCGGTGCGCGCCAGCCGCGAGATCAACACCATCGGCTGGGGCTCGCTCGCGGCCGTGCTGCTGCTGGCATGGCTGGCGTTCCGGCGCATGGCGCCGATCGCATTGACTGCCGGCATGCTCCTGGTCGGCGTCGCCGCCGGCGTGTCGGCCACGGCCCTGGTATTCGGACAGGTGCACCTGTTGACGCTGGTCTTCGGCGCCAGCCTGGTCGGGGTGGCGGAGGACTACGGCATCCACTACTTCGCGGCCCGCCAAGGCCGGCCGTCCGCGCGGCCGCGCACGTTGATGCGCAGCCTGCTGCCCGGCCTGGCGCTCGCGCTGTGCACCAGCGTGCTCGCCTACCTCGCCCTTGGCCTCGCGCCCTTCCCTGGCCTGCGCCAGATGGCGGTCTTCTCCGCCGCCGGCCTGGCCGCGGCCTTCCTCACCGCGATCTGCTGGTTCCCGCTGCTCGACCGGCAGCCGGCTCGCGACTCGCGCTTCGCCGCCGTGGTGCGCGGCAGCCTGGCGCGCTGGCCGCGGCTGCAGGCCGCGCCGCGGGGACCCGTCGGTTGGACGGCGGTGGGCATCGCCGTGCTGGCCACCGTTGCCGGCTTGTGGCAGCTGCGCGCGAGCGATGATCTGCGCCACTGGCAAGGCTCGCCCGAGACCCTGGTGCAATCGCAGGTCGGTGTCTCGCGGCTGCTCGGCACGCCCAGCGTCGCGCAGTTCTACCTGGTGC